>JBBQWK010000031.1:0-10488 GCA_038210695.1 Alphaproteobacteria bacterium | reverse complement strand
GTGTCGCGGCGCTTACCACGCAGATTGCTGCAGGAGAGCTCACGCTGTACGGACGGCAGGATTCAGAAATGAGCAAGGTCTTCAATATCGCCAGCTTCGCCGATGGCCGCCAGCTGATCCAGCTGCTTAATAAAAGCGAACTTTATATGGGCACGCCCGGCAATTTTGAAAAGCTGGATGCGCATCTCGTCGCGCAAGGCGGCAACAGCAAATATTACAAGCTGGCGACAGGCGAAAGCGTCAACCTGCCCTACGGATACGGCGGGCCAAACAATGAAGTGCCGACATTCAAGGGCGAGCCGTTGTTCTACCAGAACGTGCGTGCCGGTGAAGATCCTGCGAAATTTGGTCTTGTCATCAAGGGCGGCATTACGCCGCTTGACCCGTTCTCGCCGCAGTTGAAGACACCGAAGCCGTAATCTAGCTGATCAGCAGCAGCCGCGGCAGCTGGCCTTTGGCCGTCTGCGGTGCGCGGTGAATGCAGGGCAGGGCGGGGCTGCTAGGGTAATCAACGGCGATACGCCATAAATTGCCAAGGCCGAAGGAATAAGGGACGGCGCCAGGCAAGGCCGCAAAGTGCAGGTCAAAGCAGTTATCGCGTAGATATGTCTCAAAATCATCGCCCCCGTCCTGATGGAATAACTCCAGCAGTTTGGCGCGCGTTTCGGGAATGTCTATGTGCCGCCGCGCATTTTCATTGGCCATGCCTTCGCTGGCGATCTGGTTGTAGCTGCAAAGGTAAGTATCTGTCGGCACCGGCGCGCGGTCCGCATGAAACGAATAAACGTCGACGGGCACAATGGCGTCCGCATCATCCCGCGGATAGGATGGCACGCATTCAAGGCTCGGCAACAGGCCGCGTTCGCGCAGCAGTTGTAAGTCGGCAATCATCTGCGCGGCAGCAATGCGCGCTCCGCCCTCCAGCGACAAGGAGCCTAGGCTTTCCTCATCCAGCGAAACAATATCATCCTCCGCCGCAAACAGCCGCGCTAACGCATCATAATCTCCAGCCAGCTCCCGCTGCCAGCACAGTGCGTTGACGCTGGCGCTGAAGGGCGTCGAGACAAGTTCTTCGAAACTATGGACGATAAGGACTTGCGAGGGGGCTGCTGGCGAGCGGTATGTAGCCGACATGAAGGCACAGCAATTATTTGAAGGAGAAAAAATGGTGCCGTCGATGGGATTTGAACCCGCGACCTCCCGCTTACGAAGCGGATGCTCTACCACTGAGCTACGACGGCACGTTTGTCGAACACGACAGGGCTGCACAATAAGGGAAATCGGCAAGGGTTTCAAGCACGGAAATTATGCAGCGTGCCGCATAAAACTCAACGAAATCAACGCATGAGCGCGATTTGATTGCTTTCCCTAACTATTGTGTGGCACATTCAGCAACCTTTTCACAACATCGGACAAGATCATGAATGAACCCGCGGAATTTTTTGCACAGCACGCCGACATCGACGCTCTGGAGACTTTTATCGTCGATATCAACGGCCAGCTGCGCGGCAAGAAAATTCCCAAAAGCGGGTTCGATGATCTCTTCAAGTCGGGCGTGCGCATGCCGCTTTCGACCTTTGCCTTCGATATATTCGGGCAGGTCGTGATGTCCGCCGGCATGATCTCCGAAACCGGCGACAACGATGGTGTCTGCCGTGCCGATTTGAAAACGCTGAAGCCTGTTTCCTGGATGGAGCGGCCGACGGCGCAAGTGATCATGAGCATGTTCGACAGCCGCGGCAAAGCCTGTTTTGCCGACCCGCGTCAGGCGCTGCAACGCGTGCTTGATCTCTATGCCAAAAAGGGCTGGACGCCCGTCGTGGCGGTCGAGCTTGAATTTTATGTGCTGGATGGCGCGCGCGACGAGCGCGGCAACCCCCAGCCGCCCAAATACCCGCGCACCGGCAAGCGCGTGCGCGATGCGCAGGCATTGTCTATCGCTGAAATCGAAGAGTTTGAAACCGTGCTGGATGACATGCGCGCTGCCTGCGATGCGCAAGGCATTCCCGCCGACGCAACGATTTCCGAGAATGGCCCGGGGCAGTATGAAATCAACCTGCTCCACCATGGCGATGCGCTGCTGGCAGCGGATCAGTCGCTCATGCTGAAGCGCGCGGTGCGCGGCGTCGCCCGCCGCCACGGCATGGATGCGACCTTTATGGCGAAGCCATATGCCAAACAATCCGGCAGCGGTATGCATGTGCATTTCAGCGTGCTGGATAAAAAGGGAAATAACATTTTCGCCGGTAAAGACCGCAAGGGTACGCCGGCGCTGCGCCATGCGATTGCGGGTTTGCTGGGCTCCATGCCTGACTGCACGGCGATTTTCGCGCCGAACTACAATTCCTATCGCCGCTTCGCCAAAAATTCCCATGCACCGACAACGGTGTCATGGGGCTACGACAACCGCATGGCGGCGGTGCGTGTGCCGGAAAGCGGCCTTGCCGCCACGCGCATCGAACATCGCGTCGGCGGGGCGGATGCCAATCCGTATCTGATTTTGGCTGCAATGCTGGCGGGGGCTTACGATGGTCTTACCCGCAAGCTTGATCCCGGCAAGCCTTTCTCCGGTGATGTCTATGCCTCCAATGCCAAACGCCTGCCGGATAAATGGGAGGAATCCCTGAATGTCTTTGCGGCGTCCAAATTCATTGCCAAATATTTCGGCAAAAATTTTCAAGGCATGTATCTTGCCTGCAAGCGGCAGGAAAAAGCGCATATCGAGCAGGAAGTCAGCAGCCTTGAATATGATGCTTACTTGAGGGAAGTCTAACCATGCCGTTGCGCGGTAAAACCGAACATACAAATTCCTATTACGCCTATTCAGCCAACCCGCAGCCGTTGCGCCCGAAGCTGCAGGGCGAAACAACCGCGGATGTTTGCGTTATTGGCGCGGGGTTTGCAGGCATGTCGACCGCGCTGCATCTGGCGGAGCGCGGCTTGCGCGTTGTGATGCTGGAGGGCGTAAAAATCGGCTATGGCGCGTCGGGCCGGAACGGCGGGCAGATTGTGAATGGCTACAGCCGCGACTACGACACTATTCTAAGCCGCTACGGCAAAGACACCGCGACAGCCCTGCTGAACATGAGCTTCGAGGGTGGTGATATCATCCGCTCCCGCGTTGCGAAATACGATATTAAATGTGACCTGAAAGCCGGTGGCTTTTTCGCGGCTTTCACGCCGAAGCAGATGAAGGCGCTGGAGCGCCGCCGAGAGGTTTGGGCCATGGCGGGCCATACCGATACCGAAATGCTGGATACCGCGGCGACCAAACAAGTTGCCGATACCGACCTTTATATCGGCGGTCTGCTTGACCGCAAGGGCGGGCATATTCATCCGCTCAATCTTGTATTGGGTCAGGCGGCAGCTTTTGAATCGCTGGGCGGCAAGATATACGAACATTCACTTGTTACGCATATCGACAAGGGCGAAAAGCCTGCGGTCTATACAACGGAAGGCGTCGTCCGCGCCGATAAAATCGTTGTTTGCGGCAACGCCTATATTGGCGAGTCGGTGCCGGAACTCGCGCCGCGTTTCATGTCCGTCAGCAGCCAGATCGTGGTGACGGAGGTCTTGGGCGCGGCGATTACCGATAAAATGATGCCGACGGATTATTGCCTAGAGGATTGCAATTACCTGCTGGATTATTACCGCATCACCGGCGATAAACGGCTGCTGTTTGGTGGCGGCGTCGTGTATTCCGGCGCGGAACCGGCAGATATCGAGCGCCGCCTTGTGCCGCATATCGAAAAAACTTTCCCCGCGCTGAAAGGCCGCAAGATCGATTTTGCCTGGAGCGGAAACTTTGCCCTGACCCTCACGCGCATGCCGCATATCGGCAAATTGTCGGACAACGTATATTTCATCCATGGCGATAGCGGCCATGGCGTCACGACAACGCATCTGCTCGGTCGGTTGACGGCGGAGGCGATTTTCATGCAAATGTCGCGGTATGATGTTTTCACCAGCATGCGCAATTTCCCCTTCCCGGGCGGCCGTGCCTTCCGCGTGCCGTTGACGGCGATGGGTGCCTGGTATTACGCAATGCGGGAAAAGCTCGGGCTTTAAACGACTTTTGTCATCACCAGCTTGGTGGCCACGGGGCCATGATGGATATTGCCCTGCAGGACAAGGCGGCCGTCCGAGCGGCGCACGCTCAGGTAGGTTTTATACGTCATCATCCCCTTCGTGGGGTTGCCGTTTTCGTCCTTGATGAACTTCTCGTTATCCGATGAATGGCTGGGGTCGATGGTCGATTTCATCCACACGCCGCCATCGGCGGAGATGGTAAATTCGCTTTCCCAGATAAAACCGTTCTTGTCTTTACGGAAGGTAAAGCCGTTTTTTATCTCCGTTCGGCCGTCGCCATTGACGATATGCGGCCCGCCGTCGTCCGTTTCGGTGTGAATATCGTAAAGGCCGTCTAGTTCATCGAGGGTCAGCGACAAGGGTCAAACTCCGGATTATCTAAGGAATATAATAGTATGCGCCGGGCTTTTCTGGCAAGCGTGCCGGGTTTTCAATAACGCCACTAACGTTTGAAAACGGGTTTTAAATCCTATATTCTTTGGTGGCTTCCAGAACATGAAAGGGCTTCCCTTGGCCAAAGCAACCACCGCCGCACCGACAGCGCAGAAACACGACGCCGAATACCGCGTTCTTGCGCGCAAATACCGCCCGCAGAACTTTGCCGAGCTGAAGGGGCAGGATGCGCTGGTGCGCACGCTGACCAATGCGATCGAAAGCGGCCGCATTGCCCATGCCTTTATGCTGACCGGCGTCCGCGGCGTCGGCAAGACGACGACCGCCCGCATTATCGCCCGCGCGCTGAACTGCGAAAAAGGCCCCACCGTCAACCCCTGCGGCGTGTGCGAGCAGTGCCGCGCCATTTCCGAAGACCGCCATGTCGATGTGCTCGAGATGGATGCGGCGTCCCACACCGGCGTTGATAACATCCGCGACCTGATTGACACCGTGCAATACGCGCCGGTATCCGGCCGCTACAAAGTCTTTATCATCGATGAGGTGCATATGCTGTCAAAAGGCGCGTTCAACGCGCTTTTGAAAACGCTGGAAGAGCCGCCGCTGCATGTGAAGTTCGTCTTCGCCACCACCGAAATCCGCAAAGTGCCGGTGACTGTTTTGTCGCGCTGCCAGCGTTTTGACCTGAAGCGCATCGACGCCGGCCTGCTGGAGAGCTATTTCAGCGAATTGCTGGTGAAAGAGAATGTGAAGGCGGAGCAGGGCGCGGTCGCCCTTATCGCCCGCGCGGCGGATGGTTCGGCGCGTGATGGCCTCAGCCTGCTTGATCAGGGCATCTCGCGGGAGCCTGCAGGCCTCACCGAAAATGCTGTGCGGGAAATGCTGGGCCTTGTTGACCGCTCCGTCACGCACGACCTGTATGATGCGCTGATGAAGGGCGATACCGCGACCATGCTGTCGCTGCTCGATACCTTTTACAAGAACGGCGCAGATCCTTTGCAAATTTTGCAGGACTTGCTGGAGCTGACCCACTACCTGACCAAATCCAAAGTCAGTCCTGAAGCCGCCAAAGACCAGGCTCTGCCGGAAGCCGAACGTATTCGCGGCACGGCGCTGGCGCAGACCCTTTCCATTCCCGTGCTGACGCGCAACTGGCAGATGCTCCTGAAGGGCGTATCGGAAGTGCAGCACGCACTCCGCCCGCAGCAGGCGGTGGAAATGGTGCTGATCCGCCTTGTTTATGCGTCTGACCAGCCGACGCCCGGCGATGTGTTGAAACAACTGAAAGACGGCTCGACCGTCAGCGCCGGCGGCGCACCCGCACCCGGTGGTGGCGCTCCGCGCGGCACCACCATCATGCGCAGCGTTGGCGGTGCTTCTGCAGCCTCCACGCAAGTCATTGCGCAGCCCGCCATGGCGGTAGATACCGAAACCGGCCTTCGCATCGCGCTTAACAGCTTTGAAGATATCGCGGCGCTGTTCCAGCAAAAACGCGAAGCCCTGATCCACGCCAATATCGTCAACTATATCCATCCGGTAAAATTCGAGCAGGGTCACTTGGCGCTGCGCTTGAAGGAGAACGCGCCGCAATCGCTGATCGGCCAGCTGTCGGATAAATTGAACCTTTGGACGGGGGAGCGCTGGATCATCAGCCTCTCGCGTGAAAAGGGTGAAACGACGCTGGCGGAGCGCCATCAGGCTGCTGCGAAATCGGAACAGGAAGATGTCGCCGCCAGCCCTGTCGTCGCCGAGGTGCTGAAGGTGTTTCCCTCCGCCAAAATCATTGAAATCCGCAAAAAACCTTAAAGTGCCGCTTTAAACCGGGTGGCGCGCAGCGGGCGCATGGCCTTTTTGGTGCCTTCGTGGAAAATTTCGATTTTCAACGGCTCGCGCGCATGGGAGCGGTTGAGCGCAGCGGCCTTGATGTATTCCAGTAGCTCCGGCTTTTGGCCGCTGGTGCGCAGCAGGTCTTCCAGGGTGCTTCCTTTGTAGTCCCGCGCGTCAATATAGGCGCGTTTTTCCAGTAGCGTCTTCGCCATGTCTTGCGTGTTGAAACTGGCGGAGTCAAGGGCCAGATAATGCAGCGCCGTGCGGCCCTCATTGTCACGGGCATTGATGTCTATTTTATCCAGCAGCATCCAGCGGACGGCCGAGGCATTGCCGCAGCGCGCGGCTTCCATCAGTATATTCTGCCCGTTATTGGTGGTGGCATGAATATCCCCGCCGCTATCAAGCGCAAGGGAAATATTATCCGCATTGCCATTATAAATAGCGAAGAACAAAGGCGTGCGGCCTTTGTCATCGCGGTCGGTCATGGCAAAGCCGCGCTTCATCAGCTCGGATGCAAAGGAACGATCATTTTTCTGAAACGCCAGCATGAGCGGGGTAATGCCGCCAAGCGGCGTTGCGTCAACCGCTCCCTTGTCGATCAAAGCCAGCGCGCCTTGCGTGTTACTTGCATCGCAGGCAAGACGAATGAGGGATTTTCCCCTTGCGTCGACAGCGTTGATATCCGCCTTGCTGTGCTGGAGTATCAGCGCGGTGCAGGGACCGCCATTCACTTCCCTGACGGCAAAGGCGAGAGGGAGTGGTGTACCTGCGTCAACATCCATGCCGGCAGCCATGAGTACAGGGATCAGGGCGGCATGACACTGCCACGCGGCCATCTGCATGGGATTGAGGGCATTTCCGCCCGCCGTGACTGTCGCGGTCACCAGGCCCGGCGCGGCGTGAAGCAGCGAGGCAAGCTTTTCCGCATCGCCTGCAAGCAGTGAGATACAAAGCTGCTCTTTCTGCTCCGGCGTGTATGCGGGCTTGGATGTCGCCATTTTGAAAAATACGTTTTTAAAAATGCTTTCGGTCATGCGTACTGCCCCGGCGTGGCTCTGAAGCGAACGGTGCGCACAGGTTTCATTTCCCGCGCCGTGCCATCATGAAAGCGTTCGATATTCTGCGGCTCGCGCTGCACGGCAGGGTCTGCCAATGCGGCGATGAGAGCGGCTTCCAGCTCCGGCTTTTGGCCATGGGTTTTAACTTTATCCAGCAAGCTTCTGCCTTCATTATCCCCCGCATCAATCCACGCGCCCTTGCGGAGCAATTTTTCCGCGATGACGATGTTGTTCAGGTCGGCCGCAATGGAAGACATGTAATGCAGCGGGGTATTGCCGGCATTGTCCCGCGTATTGACGGGAATAAGCGTGCCGGCAAGCCATTCAACGATATCGTCGGCGCCGGCCTTCACGGCCGTCATCAGCAGATTTTCACCTTGATTGGTCACGGCGGCATAATCACCGCCCTTCGACTGGATGAGCGAGGCAAGGGCAAGGTCGCCGCTATCAACCGCATACCACAGGGCTGTGCGGCCGTCGTCATCCCTTGCGTTGGTTAACACCGAGCACAAATAACGCTTCCGCAAAAGGCCTGTCGCCACGGCGCGCTGCCTGCATCAGCGGTGTGGTGCCGTCCGGCAAATTTTCCTCTGACGCACCCTTTTGAACAAGTTGCAAAATGGCGGACGTCGCCTTGTTATCCATCGCCAGCGCCAGCAGGCTTTCGCCCTTCACATTGACGGCGTCAATGGGTCGTGTGTTGTGCTCGAGAAGATAGGAGAAGCAGGGATAATTATCCGGTGTTGCCGCCCAGTCAATGGCGCGGTATCCGTCGCTGTCCAAGGCTTCAAGGTCTATGCCCGATTTGTGCAAAAGTTTTAAGCACTGGATACTTCCGGTTGACGCGGCATAATGCAGGCCGTTGAAATCAGGCGATGGCGTGCTGGCCGTACCGGAATAGGTTGCGCCGAGCAATGAGGGCGCATCGGCCAGTAATTCCTGTACCCGCGTTACATCATCCGTACTGATGGCTTTGAAATATGACTCTTGCTGGGCAGGGGTAAAAACCGCCGGCTGCTTCAGGCGGTTGAATATGTTGCCCAGCCGCTTCATCCCGACAGCTTTGCCTGATTGATCTTCTGCGCAAGGCGCTTGATGGCTTCGGAGTTGTCGTCCTCGGTCTTGATGCTTTTTATGCGCTGCAGAAGCGGATCTTTTTCCGCGGCTTCGCGTTTCTTCTGTTCTTCCGCCGCAAGCAGCTGACGCGCGGTCTGGTCTACAGCCGCCTGTTCGAGAATGGTGACAATTTCGGGATATTCATTGTCGCGGGCATATTCAACAGCTGCAACGTGCTCTGCGTCCTGCACCAGTACATCTGCGCCGTAGCGCACCAGCAGGGAAACAGTGTTTTTAAAGCCGTGCGCCGCCGCCGACATTAACGCGGTGTGGCCATTGCCGTTGACATGGTTGACGTCGGCGCCGGCCTGCAGCAGCATTTCTGCGATGACAGCCTTGCCGGCAAAGGCGGCAAACATCAGCGCGGTGGAGCCGTTGGGGTTAACATCGTCTATGTTCTGCGTGGCGCGCACTAAAATCCAGGCGCATTCGCGGCTGCCTTCGCGCGCTGCATACATCAGCGCGTTCATGCCTTCTTCGCTTTTCCAGGCGGTGGCGTTTTCATCATCCATCACCTGCTTCAGAACGCCGGTGGCGTCATTGGTGGTGGCGGAGGCGAAAAGGCGCAATGCCTGCGGCGGCGCTTTGTCCGCGGCGGCGTTAAAATTGGCGGCTGTCTTCTCTGCGGCCATCGTTACACATACCCTTATGAAGTCTTTTTTTATAAGTGCGGTAATTTACCATAAGCGTTACAGAAATAGCAATCAGAACCTATATAAGGCTATTATTGTTCAAATAAAACAACAACTTAATATTGCAGTATAACGGATTGACTCGGGTGGCGCGGGGCTTTAATTCTAAGCCTATCCAATATCACCGATAAACGCAGCCGAGCAGGAAACGCCCGTGACCAATATCATCCAGATGATGCAGAAAGCCAAAAAGTTCAAGCAGGAGATGCAGGAACTGCAGGAACGCGTGCAGAAGATGGAAGTGACGGGGCAGGCGGGCAACGGGCTTGTCACTTGTGTCCTCACCGGCCGGCATGAAATGAAAGCCCTGAAAATCGACCCCTCCGTCATCAAGGCGGAAGAGGCGGATGTGCTGGAAGATCTGGTCATGGCGGCGGTGAATGATGCCAGAGCCAAGGCCGACAAGGAAATGAACGAGCAGACGCAAAAGCTCGTCAGCGACATGGGCCTGCCGCCCAATATGGATTTGCCATTTTAATCAATTTTTCAGCAGGAGACAGTTACGATGCCTTTTGAATACGCTACATCCGGCCTTCCCGCCAACGACCGCTGGCAGATCGCCACCGAAATCTGCAACCAGTGGCTGAACCAGAACATGTCGATGTTCGGGCCGGAACGCATTGCCAGCTTCATGCACAACCAGCCGGTTGCCGCCGCAAAGCGCATCATCGAAAACTGCGGCGATTATTCGGAAGAGTCGGTGACGCTCGCACTGCTCGGCCCCGCCAAATCCACGCTGGTCGCCAACCCCGAAACTGAAAAAGCCGCACGCAACATTTTCGGCGACCGCGCCGTTGACCTGCTGCACGCCATGGCCGAACCCGCCAAGGGCGATGCCGAGATGACGCGCGATGCCACCCGCATCTTCATCGTCGAAGGCGTGTCCACCATGAGCGACCAGATGATCGGCCGCGCGAAAATTGACCGCTTCCACGAAACCCGCTGGAATATCCTGAATGACCTCGAGCGCAACTTCGCCACCGTGAAGGGCGAGAACCCCGGCCTTGATGCGATTTTCGAGGACGCTGCGAAGAAATCCCACGACGCGCTCAGCGCCCTCGACAAGGCGGCGAAACTTGCGGGAAAGACGGGATTTAAACCGCCCGTGAACCCGCACTAAGCGCCACCGTGAATTCACGTCAAAACAGTCCGCCAAACCATCGGCGGGCTGTTTTATTATTCGGCAAGTGCCTGATAAATATGAATTCCAGCAAGCGGCGTTTTTGCCCTTCCCTTTACCATATTTTGCAGTACACTCTGCCCCTCAAAAGAAACAAGGCACCAAAACCCATGCGCATCGTCACCTGGAA
>JBBQWK010000030.1:0-10559 GCA_038210695.1 Alphaproteobacteria bacterium | reverse complement strand
CGCGGTACGCCTTGAGGAAATGATCAACTAGTTCCCTTATGAATACGCGCTGCCCGCGAAAAACGAAGACCCGTTCAAGCCGACGGTTGCCGTTTATACCGCGCCGTGGAATGCAGAACATAAACTCGTCCACATCGGCATCAAGGGCTATGACCTGACCGACAAGCCGAAATCGAACCTTGTCTTCCTGATTGATACCTCGGGCTCCATGAACGAACCGGATAAGCTGCCGCTGCTCGTCAGCTCCTTCAAGCTCATGCTCGACAGCTTGAAGCCGGATGACATGGTTTCTATTGTGACCTACGCCGGTAACGCAGGCGTTGCATTGCCGCCGACGAAGGCTTCCGATAAATCCAGAATCGTCGATGTGCTGAACCGCCTGCAATCCAGCGGCTCCACCGCCGGTGCGGAAGGCATTCGCACCGCCTATGACCTTGCGGCGCAGAACTTTGTCAAAGAAGGCAATAACCGCATTATTCTGGCGACAGATGGCGACTTCAACGTCGGCATTTCCAGCACGGATGACCTGAAGGCTTTCATCACCAAGAAGCGCGGGCAGGGGATTTTCCTCTCCGTCCTCGGCTTTGGTGACGGCAACTATCAGGACGCGACCATGCAGACGCTGGCGCAGAACGGCAACGGCAACGCCGCTTACATTGACAACCTCAATGAAGCCCGCAAGGTGCTGGTGGATGAAGCGAGCTCGACCCTTTTCACCATCGCCAAAGACGTCAAAATCCAAGTCGAATTCAACCCCGCCACCGTGCAGGAATATCGCCTGATTGGTTACGAAACGCGCCACCTGAACCGCGAAGACTTCAACAATGATAAAATTGATGCCGGTGAAGTCGGCGCGGGCCACGCGGTGACGGCGATCTACGAAATCACCCCTGTCGGCGCTACGCCGGTCAGCGACCCGCTGCGTTATGCCGCCCATAAAATGGCGACGCCTGAAGATGCGGCAGCCAAGAACGGCGATGAATATGCCTTCCTTAAAATCCGCTATAAAAAACCGGATGGCGATATCAGCACGCTGATGACGCAAGCCATCACCCCGTCGGACGAAAAGAAATTCGCCGAACTGCCGGATGACCTGCGCTTTGCCGCCGCTGTAGCCGGCTTTGGCCAGCTTCTCCGCGACAGTAAATACACCAATACGCTGACCTATGATCAGGTGATCGAGATGGCAAACGGCGCCAAGGGCAAGGACGAAATGGGCTACCGCTCGGAATTTGTCAACCTCGCCCGCCTCGCCAAATCGGAAAGCGGCACCGCGCAGCCTGTCCCCGTCGACGCGGCACCGAGAAGATAGGAAACGAAAAAAATAAATGCTAGGCTTGAAACCGGACGGGGATAAGACCTCCGTCCGGTTTCAAGTTTTGGGAGGGCAGCATGGCGGAAACAGTGACCTGGAAAGAAAAACTGCGGGGCGCGTTTGACCTTGTTTTCCTTTTTGGCCGCGGCATTGTGCCTTTTGAAAGAGACCCGTCGAAAAAAGCGGGGCTGCAATCCCTCTGGATCCCGATCCTCTTTTTTCCCTTAAGCTTTATCTTCGCCTACTACTGGCCGCCGGAAGGTCTTGAGACGCAGCCGATGCGCACGGTCATGATCATCAATGGCTTCAGCTATATTTTCGGCTTCGCTGGTGAAATCGCGCTGCTTTACATTGCCGTTCTGGCCTTCAATCGCCGCGACCGTTTCTGGATTGCCTTTCAGGCCGGTAACTGGATCGGCCTGCCGATGACGCTTTTGTCAATGCCGTTCTTCCTGCTCGCCCTCGGTCACTGGTACCCGCGCGCGCAAATGGACCATTTGTTCACCGTCATCACTTATTACGGCGTGATTGTGAGCGCCTGCATCAACTACCGCGGCCTTAAAATTTCGTGGGAATTTGCAGGCTTCCTCGCCTGCCTCGGCGTCTTCCTCGGCCAGCAGCTGTGGAATTTGCTGTTCTGGATGAACGGCGTGCCGATCAAGTGGTGGTAATTTAACTGCCCCGCCGCGGGATCATCACCACGGTTTCCGACTCCAGCACTTTTTTATTATCCTGATTGAAGGTCGTGTTTTTCACGCGCATCACGCCGCGATCCGGGGTGTTTTCGGATGCGCGCAATTCCAGTATCTCGCCTTCGAAATGCAGTTTGTCGCCGGGGCGCACGGGGCGCAGCCAGTTCATTTTCTCGACGCTGCGGCCAACCATGCCGCCCTTCATTTTTGGACTCGCCTCGATGATCAGACGCATGGTGAGTGCGGCGGTGTGCCAGCCGCTGGCAATCAGCCCGCCAAAAGCTGAATCTTTCGCGGCTGCCACATCGGTATGGAAAAACTGGGGGTCGAACTTGGCGGCAAAGGCAATCACCTCCGCTTCCGTCACATCGATAGGCCCGGCGCCGAAGCGCTGGCCGATTTTCAGGTCTTCCATATAGAAAAATTCATCTGTTTTCATGCAAGCAGCATATAGGCGCAGGGGAAGGGATTTCCAGCAAAAGGAATCACCCCAATAAAACCCTGGCGTTATGGCAAGAAAGCTTGAGAATTCTGCCAACCGGCATGATTCCTTTGCTAACGTAATCAAAAGTTTAAGGAGCCAGAGCATGCCGACCTATAAAGCCCCGCTGGATGATATGCGTTTCGTGCTGAACGAGGTGCTGCAGGTCGAGCAGCTGAAAGAAATCCGCGATTTTGAATCGGTGGATGCTGCCACCATCAACCAGTTCCTCGAAGAAACCGCGCGGCTGGCCGAAAATGTTCTTTTTCCCCTCAACATCACCGGCGACCATGAAGGCTGCCACCACGACCGCGACGCAAAAACGGTGACGACGCCAAGGGGCTTCAAGGAAGCCTACAAACAGTTCTGCGATGCGGGCCTGCCGGGCTTTGCCTGCGACCCTAAATACGGCGGCCTGGGCATGCCGGTTGTCGTCAACACGGCGCTGTCGGAAATGTTCTGTTCCGCCAACCTTGCCTTCGGGATGTACCCCGGCCTGTCGCACGGCGCGTATAATGCGCTGCACACCTATGGCACGGATGCGCAGAAAGACCAGTTCCTGCCGAAACTCGTTTCCGGCGAATGGTCTGGCACCATGTGTCTCACCGAACCGCAATGCGGCACGGACCTCGGCCTCATCAAAACCAAAGCTGTGAAGCAGGCGGATGGCAGCTATGCCATCACCGGCACGAAAATTTTCATCTCCGCCGGCGAGCATGACCTGACCAGCAACATTTTGCACCTTGTCCTCGCAAAAATCGATGATCCGTCAACGCCCGCGGGTGTCAAGGGCATCAGCCTCTTCATCGTGCCAAAATTCATGCCGACGGCGGATAACCAGCCCGGCACGCGCAATCCTGCCTTCTGCGGCCGTATCGAAGAAAAAATGGGCATCCACGCCAATTCCACCTGCGAGATTAATCTTGAAAGCGCAAGCGGCTGGCTGATCGGCGAGGCGCATAAAGGCATGCGCGCCATGTTCGTGATGATGAACGAAGCGCGGCTTGGTGTGGGTCTGCAGGGCCTTGGTCTTTCGGAAGTTGCTTATCAAAACGGCCTTGCCTACGCGCTCGACCGCAAACAGGGCCAGCCCATCGACCAAAAACCGAGCGATGAAAACCTTGGCAAATCGGCTGTCGCCATCATCACCCACCCCGATGTGCGCCGCGAATTGCTGACAGTGAAATCGCAGGCGGAAGCGGGACGCATGCTGGCTTATTGGGTTTCCATGCAGCTGGATTACTACCAGAAACATGCCGATGAAAAAGTGCGCAACAAAGCGAAGAAAATCGTCGACCTGCTCATCCCCGTCATGAAGGCGCACTTCACCGACAACGCGGTGGATAACACCAATTCCGCGATGCAGGTTTTCGGCGGTCATGGCTACATCAAGGAACATGGCGTCGAGCAATATAACCGCGACGCGCGCATTACGCGCCTGTATGAAGGCACCAACGGCATTCAGGCACTCGACCTTATCGGCCGCAAAGTGATGAAGGAAAATCTCCTCGGCACTTACCTTGATGAAATGGGCAAGGACATGCTGGACGGGCTGAAATCCGGCGTTCCGCCGCGGCTTGTCTGGCGGCTGGCGCACAACGCCTGGTTCCGCGTCTGGAAACATACCTTCAAGCTGCGCACCCGCGCTGCATGGGCGATGCTGATGGGCAAGTTCGGCGCAAAAGACGCCATTGGCAAAGTCATGGTGGATGCAGGTGCAATGGCGACCGATTACTTAAAGCTTCTCAGCTATGTCGTTATGGCGCATATGTGGCTGAAAATGGAAATCACTGCCCGTCACCGCCTTGCGGAAAAACCGGAAGGCGCGGCTTTCTATGAAACCAAAATCAAAACCGCGCGTTTCTATTTCGACCGCATCCTGCCCATGGCCCGCGCCCATTCGCGCGCTATCGGACGCGGCAGCCGCTCGATGATGAGCATCGCGCCCGAAAATTTTGCCCACGGTCAGACGGCCATTGGCGAAAAAACCTGGGTGCGACCGGTTAAAGAAAAAGCCTGAAGCATAACGGATAAATCATGAAAAAATTCTGCATCGTCCTGCTGGTTCTTGTTCTTCTCATCGGCGCCGGTATTTTTGCGCTGACGCAGTATATTTCGGTGGATGAAGTGCAAAAACGCGTTATTACTGCGGTCAAGGAAAAGACCGGCCGTGATCTTGCCTTCACCAGCATGCGCTTCGGCTTCTTCCCCAACATCGGCCTTCGCCTGAAAGACGTGACGCTGACCAACCCCGGTTGGGCGGCGGATAAAACCATGGTGACGCTTGGCGAATTGAATCTCGGCCTTGCGCTGAAGCCCTTGTTCAGCAAGCAGATTGAAGTCACGCGCTTCGTCCTTGATCATCCCGTGATCCATCTGGAGGTCTCTGCCGACGGCAAGAAAAGCTGGGAATTCGCGGCATTGAAGGCGAAGGAACAGCCGGAAGGCAAGGCCGGCGCGCCGGAAGCGAAAATCACCAGCGACCTCGGCTTTAAATTCAGCCAGTTTGAAATTAAAAAAGGCACCCTTACTCTTGTAAACCACCAGAAGGGTACAAATATTTCACTCACGGAAATCGATGCCGTGGTGAAGTACCCCGATCTTGCAAGTGCGCTGCAGGTGGATGGGACGGTTATTTACCACGACAAGCGCGTGAATATTTTTGCCAGTCTCGATGCGCCGATCGACTTCCTGAACGGTAAACCTTCGCCTGGTAACCTGAATGTGAAAACCGGCGATTTTGAAACCAAGCTCGAGGGCCGCCTTGCCACGACAGGCACAATGCTGGATGGCAAGATCGAGGCCGATGTTTCGTCATTGTCTAATTTCGTGGCATGGCTGAACGGCGCAAAACCCAAGCCGCTGCCGTTTGAAAAAATCTCCTTCACCAGCGCGGCGCAGGCAACGGGCACAAACCTGACGCTCAACAATGCAGCGCTGAAACTTGATGAGGTTGAAGCCAAAGGCAATGTGTCCTTGGGCTACGGCGGCGCAAAGCCGCTGTTGAAGGCGAAGGTTGCCGTCAACAAGCTGAACCTTGACCGCTTCACCGGCCATGCCGAGCAGGCAAGGGCAGGGGAGTCCGCAACCATCAAGAAAAAAGAACCGCAGGCAGACTGGGATAATGAACCCATCGACTTCAGCGGCTTGAAAGCCGTTGATGCAGATTTGACCCTGCAAACGCAAGGCTTCTCCCTCCGCGGCGCAGAAGTCGGACCCAGCACATTATCCGTCCAGCTTGCCGACGGCAGCCTGCATGCGCGGTCATCGGAAGCCACGTTATTTGGCGGCGCTTTCTCGTCAGATGTCACGGTCATTGCCTCGGCAACGCCGGCTCTGGCGTTTAAATTTAATATGAAGGATGTGCAGACGAAGCCGCTGCTGACGACTTTTGCGGACTTCAAGAAAATGAGCGGCACTGTAGATACGGCGGTCGATGTTTCCGCCAACGGCAAAAGCCAGAAGGCGATTGTTGAATCCCTCGCCGGCAATGGCTCTGTCACCTTCCACAACGGCACGCTCGAGGGCATCGACCTTGTCAACATTGCGCAGGCGATTGAGTCGCGGCTTGGCGAAATGGGCATTGGCGGCGGCAAGACCGAATTCGTCGATTTGGGTGGCACCTTTACCATCAAGACAGGCGTCATTCATAACGAAGACCTGAAAATGCGCGGTCCCTTGGTTCAGGCGACAGGATCCGGCGATGTGAACTTGCCAATAAAGCGAGTTGATTACCGTGTCATGCCGCTGCTCACAGCTTCCTCCAAAACGGAAGGCGCCAAGGGCGTCGTCGTCCCGGTGGATATCCGCGGGCCCTTCAACAACATCAAGGTAAAGCCCGATTACAAAGGCGCCATCCAGGGCATACTCGACCATCCGGAAGATGCCAAGGCCGCGATTAAAAACGTGCGCGAAAAGGGCAAGACGATTTTGCAGGGTATCCGCAAAGACCCGAAGAATGCGCTTGGCAATCTTCTCGGCGGTGGTCTGTTCGGCAAAAAGGCAGCGCCGGCGGATACCGAGCCCGCGCCGGTCGTTTCGCCGGATACAGAGACACAGCCGGATACCGCGCCAGCACCCGTAACGACACCGTGACGGAGCCGCGACTACCTTGAAACTGAAATTTAACCAGCTGCCCGAAACGATATTTGACAAGGTATTCGCAGCCGGTCTGCAGCCGCGCACGCTGGTGGGCCGTTTCTTTATTCGTCTATTGCGCCTTTGCATAGCCGTGACGCGCGATATGCGGGAGGGGCGGTATAACGAGCGCGCGGCCAGCCTTGCCTATACCACGCTGCTGTCCTTCGCGCCGTTGCTGGCGATCACTTTCTCCGTCATGAAGGGCTTTGGCGCCAATGACCAGCTACGGCCGTTCCTGCAAAAATTCCTTGAACCCCTTGGCGCTCAAAGCGCGGAAATTGCCGACAAGCTCAGCGGCTTTGTGGAGAATATCTCTGTCGGCGTTCTGGGCGCGCTGGGGGTTGCGCTGCTGATTTACGGCGTGATTTCGATGATGCAGAAGATTGAGGAAGCTTTTAACGACATCTGGCGTGTGCCGGATGCGCGCAAATTTTTACAGCGCCTGCGTGATTATCTGGCAGTGCTGTTTATCGGCCCCTTGTTCCTTTTCCTCTCCGTCGCCATGACAGCGGTTGCACGCCATGCGGATATTGCCTACCGCTGGCTGAATATCGATCTTGTCAATTCCTCGATGGAAAAAGTATTCAGCCTAGTGCCCTATCTGTTGTTCATGATCGCCTTCGCTGCCCTTTACATGTTCATGCCGAATACCAAGGTGAAGTGGCTGCCGGCATTGGGGGCGGGCTTTCTGACGGGACTTATCTGGAAGATCCTCGGCCTGCTGTTCGGCATTTTTGTCGCCAGTTCCGCCAGCTATGCCGCGATTTATTCCGCCTTCGCCGCCATTGTGTTGCTGATGATCTGGGTCTACATGGGCTGGCTGACAGTTTTAGCGGGCGCGGCTATCGCCTATTATATCCAGAACCCGTCCAACCAGTCGCTCTCCCGCCGTATCCGCAACGTCAGCCTGCGCGTGAAGGAAAAGCTGGCGCTTCAGATTTGTGGCGAAATCGGCCATGCCTTTTATAAGGCGCATCACGGGCTGACGCTGGCGCAACTGGCCTTGCGCCTTGGCATTCCCGCAATGGTGGTCTTTGATGTGGTCGAGGATTTGGTAGCAGAGAAAATTCTGGTCGCGGCGGGGGATGAAGCACACTTTATTCCGGCCGTCCCGTTTGATGCGACAAGCGCCGCCGAGATGATCGAGAAAATCCGCGCTGCAGATGAAATAGCCATGCTGCAGCTGGTACGCATCAAAGGCTTTCCTGCTGTCGAAAATGCGGTTGAAGCCTCGAACAAGGCGCTACGGCAATCGCTGGGCGGCATTACATTAAAACAACTGGCATTAGGGAGCGAGACAACGTGATACCCCGTTTTACACGCAAGGATATGGCCGACATCTGGGAACCGGAAATCCGGTTCCGCCTCTGGCTCGACGTTGAACTTGCTGCCTGCGAAGCACAGGCGCAACTTGGCGTCATTCCGAAAGATGCTCCCGCCAAAATCCGCAAGAAGGCGAACTTTAACGTCGCCCGCATCGATGAAATCGAGCGGGAAGTGAAACACGATGTTATAGCCTTCCTCACCTCTGTCGCCGAATTCGTCGGCAAGGAATCGCGTTTTATCCACGTTGGCATGACTTCCAGCGATGTCATAGACACTGCTTTCGCGCTGCAACTGGGGCAGGCGGCGGATATCATCATCGCCGATCTCGATAAGCTGCTTGCCGCCCTCAAAAAACGTTCGGCGGAACATAAGAATACGCTCTGCATCGGCCGCAGCCATGGCATCCATGCGGAGCCGACAAGCTTCGGCCTTAAGCTTGCAGGGCATTACGCCGCTTTTCATCGCTGCAAGCAGCGCATGCTGACAGCGAAGGAGGAAGTCTCTACCTGTGCTATTTCCGGCGCCGTTGGCACCTTCGCCACCATCGATCCGCGCGTCGAGGCTTATGTCGCAAAAAAACTGGGGCTGAAACCTGAAACGGTTTCGACGCAAATCATTCCGCGTGACCGCCATGCGGCGTTTTTCTCAGCGCTGGGCGTCGTTGCATCCTGCATCGAAAACTTCGCCACCGAAATCCGCCATTTGCAGCGCACCGAAGTGCGCGAGGTTGAAGAATTTTTCAGCCCCGGGCAAAAGGGCTCCTCCGCCATGCCGCATAAGCGCAACCCGGTATTGTCGGAAAACCTCACCGGCTTGTCGCGTCTCATCCGCGCCTCCGTCATTCCCGCACTTGAAAACGTTACCACATGGCACGAGCGGGATATTTCCCATTCTTCTGTGGAGCGCGTGATTGCGCCGGATACGACGATCCTCATGGACTTTGCCCTCAACCGCCTGACCGGCATTGTCGATAAAATGCTGATTTATCCCGACCGCATGATGAAGAATTTGGAAAGCATGAAGGGCCTCGTCTTTTCGCAGGCAACGCTGCTGGCGCTCGCCGACAGCGGCATGAGCCGCGAGGATGCCTACCGCGTGGTGCAGGCCAATGCGATGCAGGTCTGGGAAGGCAAGGGTGATTTCAAGTCGCTTCTTGCGGCAGACCCCGCCGTGAAAAAAGCATTGAAGACTGGCGATCTGGATAAGGTATTCAACTATAGCCGCTACACCAAGCACACCGGCAAAATAGTCGATCGGGCATTGAAGGGATGATTTCCTGGGAGGACACAGGCGTTATTCTCTCTGTTCGCCCGCACGGCGAAAACGGCGGCATCGTGTCGCTGTTGACGGAAAATCATGGCCGTGCGGCGGGGTATGTCTATGGTGCGACATCGTCCAAAACCCGCGGGCTGCTGGAAATCGGCAACGTCGTCGCCGCCAGCTGGCAGGCAAAATCATCCGACCAGCTTGGCACCTACACGCTGGAGCTTGAAAAAAGCTATGCCGCCGATGTGCTGGATGAATCAATCAAGCTGACAGCGCTGCAATCGGCCTGCGCCCTTGCCGACCGCACCCTGCCTGAGCATGAAAAGCATCCCGGCGTTTATCAGGGTATGCGGGCGCTGCTGGAGGCGTTCTCGTCCGATCTTTGGGCGGTCAGCTATATATATTGGGAAATCGGCCTGCTGCGCGAATTGGGCTTCGGCCTTGACCTTTCCAAGTGCGCTGCCACCGGCGTGAACGACAAGCTTATATATGTGAGCCCTAAATCCGGCGCCGCCGTCTCGGAATCGGCGGGGGAGCCGTACCGGCATCTGATGCTCGCCTTGCCGCCGTTTTTGCGCGGTGAAGCGCGCTTTGATCCGCAAGATATTCTTGACGGGCTGAAGCTGACGGGGCATTTTTTGCTCAACCGCGTCTTCGCCCTCGCCAATGCCAACTTGCCGGAACCGCGGCTGCGGCTCGAGGAAAAATTCGCCAAATTGGTAATAAAACCAGCAGAATCAGCCTAATTGCGCCATTTTTTTAGACTGGAATGGCGTTCAAAAATGCGCTAAAACAGCTGCCATGGCAAAAAAACCCTCAAATATCGTCGCTTCCGAAATCCGCGACCGGAACCTCGGTGACATCGTTTCCGAGAAGTACTTGTCCTATGCGCTGTCGACGATTATGTCCCGCTCGCTGCCCGATGTGCGCGACGGCTTGAAGCCCGTGCACCGCCGTGTGCTCTTCGCCATGTCGGAATTGTCGTTGCGGCCGGAAAACCAGCCGAAAAAATCCGCCCGCGTCGTCGGCGACGTCATCGGTAAATACCACCCCCATGGCGACCAGTCGGTTTACGACGCGCTGGTGCGTCTGGCGCAGGATTTTTCCGTGCGCTACCCGTTGGTGGACGGCCAAGGCAACTTCGGCAACATCGATGGCGATAACGCGGCCGCGATGCGGTATACGGAAGCGCGCCTGACAGTCGTTTCGCAATTGCTGCTCGAAGGGCTCGAGGAAGACGCGGTGGATTTCCGCCCCAACTACAGCGGGGATGCCGAAGAACCCATCGTCATGCCGTCCAACTTCCCCAACCTGCTGGCGAACGGGTCTTCCGGTATCG
>JBBQWK010000029.1:0-10559 GCA_038210695.1 Alphaproteobacteria bacterium | reverse complement strand
AAGAAAAAGGCAAAATCGTCGCGCTGGCAGGCGACGGCATCAACGATGCACCGGCGCTTGCCAAGGCTGATGTGGGCATCGCCATGGGGGCAGGGGCCGATGTTGCGTTGAACAGCGCAGGCATTGTGCTGGTGAAGGGCGACCTCAACGGCATTCTGCGCGCCCGCCACCTGTCGAACGCGGTCATGGGCAATATCCGCCAGAACCTGTTCTTCGCCTTTATCTATAACGCTCTCGGCATACCCGTGGCGGGGGGGATTCTGTACCCCTTCTTCGGCACGCTGTTGAACCCGATGATGGCGGCGGCGGCCATGTCCTTAAGCTCGCTCTGTGTGATCGCCAATGCGTTGCGGCTAAAAGCCGTTAAAATCTAAAGGTTCGTGCGCGCAGGGCGGGATTATCGAAAATACTTATGGAATAATGCAAGATTATTGCGCCGTTAGTCATTGTTTTTTAAGCCTCACCGCCTAAAATCGTTACATAACAATATATAAAGTATTCATAACGCAAAAAAGGGATTCCGCATGTCCAAACCCGCAGCCGATCTTTCCAGCAATCCCCTCGTCAATGGCGCGAAGCTGCCCTACGGCGCTCCCCCTTTGGACACCGTGAAGCCTGAACATTATTTGCCCGCGGTCGAGTTCTATATCGCGGAAGCCCGCCAGCAGGTCGAGGACATCAAAAACAACCGCGCGCCCGCGAACTTCAAGAACACCATCGAAGCGCTCGAGCTGTCCGGCCACAACTTCAACCGTGTCTCCACCATCTTCGGCAACATCATCGGCAACAACGGCAATGACGAGCTGCGCGGCCTTGAAAAGCAGATCGACCTGCTCGGCGTCCAGTTCGGCAGTGACGTGATGATGGATGCGAAGCTGTTCAGCCGCATCAAGGACGTCTACGACCAGCGCGATACGCTGACCCTGCAGCCGGAACAGAAAATGCTGCTGACCGAAACCTATAAAAACTTCGTCCGCAGCGGCGCGCTGCTGGATGACGCAAAGAAGCTGGAGCTTCGCGCCGTCAACGAAAAACTATCCGACCTCGGCACCAACTTCCGCAACAACGTGCTGCTCGCGACCTCCGAATACGAAAAGGTCATCGACAATGAAGCAGACCACAAAGGCCTGCCGGACCGCGTGAAAGCGCAGTACAAGGAAGCGGCGGAAGAAAAAGGCCTCACCGGCAAATGGCTGATCAAGCTGTCGCCCCCGCCGGTCGATATCGCCGAATATTTGGAAAACCGCGCGCTGCGCGAAGAAATCTACCGTGCCCGCTCCAACGTCGCCTTCGGCGGCAAGTACGACAATCGCCCTGTCGTGCTGGATATCGTCGAACAGCGCGAGAAAAAAGCGAACCTGCTGGGCTTTGACACCTATGCCGGTTTCGTGCTCGACAACCGCATGGCGAAAACGCCGGAAACCGTCAACGAATTCCTGCAAAAGAACGAAGATGTTTACCGCCCCGCCGCCGATGCTTTCCTGAAAAAAGTGCAGGACTACGCGAAAAAGACCGACGGCCTGACCGACCTGCAGCCCTGGGACCTCGCGATTTATTCGCGCAAGCTGAAGGAAGAGACTTTCAGCATGAACCTTGAAGAGCTTCGCCCCTATTTCAACCTCGACAACGTCATGGATGGCCTCCGCAAACACGCGGAAAAGCTGTTCAACATCGAGATGACCGAAACCAAAGACAAATACCCCGTTTATCATCCGGATGTGAAAGTGTACGAGATCAAGGACAAAGCCTCCGGCGAAATGGTTGGGTTGTTCTACGGCGATTATTACGCCCGTGCCGGTGCGAAAAACAACGGCGCCTGGATGAACACCTTCCGCAACCGCGGCATGAACGAGCAGGGGGAGAACGAATTCTCTATCGTCACCAACACCTGCAACTTCGCGAAACCGACCAAAGACAACCCGACGCTGCTGTCGCTGGATGAAGTGCGCACCGTGTTCCACGAATTCGGCCACGGCCTCCACGCGCTGCTGGCGAAGGGCGATTACGGCTCATTGACCGGCACCAACGTGAAGTGGGACTTTGTGGAGCTGCCCTCGCAGCTGCAGGAAAACTGGGCGCAGCAGAAAGAAGTGCTGGATACCTTCGCCCGCCACCCGAAAACCGGCCTGCCGCTGGACCCTGCCACCATCCAGAAAATCCACGACATGGAGAACTTTGACTCTGCCTATTCGGGTCTTCGCCAGACCTTCCTCGGCAAGCTCGACATGAAATGGCATTCGACCAAGCGCGAAGACATCCAGTCCGTTGAAAAGCTGGAAGACAGCATTGTCGATAGCACCTGGCTGTTCCCGCGCGTGGCCGGCACGCAGTCAACCGCCTTCGGTCACCTTTTCTCCGGCGGCTATGCAGCCGGTTACTACAGCTACAAATGGGCGGAAGCGCTGGAAGCCGACGTCTTCGGCGAGTTCCAGAAAAAAGGCCTTTACGACAAGGAAAGTGCCGAGCGCTTGCGCAACACCATCTACAGCCAGGGCGGCACGACGGATCCGGAATCGCTGTTCATCTCGATGATGGGCCGCAAGCTTGACCCCGACGCGCTGTTCCGCCGCGAAGGCCTGCTGGAAGACAAAAAACCCGTCAACAACAACGCGCCCAAGCCGCCGAATGCGCATAAGGCGGGATAAGAACTAAAATTTTCGGGATATAGCGGCGGCTAAATCAGTCGGTCGCGCGGCAGCAGCAGTCTTCTTCTTTTTGAAGGAGGCTGCTGTCGCTTTTGGGGACCATGGAAAGCTTCACGGAAGAAACGGGGCGGCGCACGGCGGTGACGCGGGTGGTGACGTTTTGCGTTTGCGGCTGTTGTGCGGGGAGGGAGTTGGTCATGGTGTTTCCTGCCTTTCCGTTGTCTTCGTCAAAATTGGCGACAGGGGAAAGTGTAGGACAATCGGGCTGCCGGAGTCACAGCGTTTAGCCCTTATTTTATTGCGTTTTTGTGACGCGGCGCAGCAAGCGGGGCGCTGTTAATTCCTGTTCAAAAACGACAAAATAAAGTCTTTTGTCGGCGCATCCGCCAGTGCCGGAACATGTCCCGCGCCGGGGCAAATGTGGATTTCCGCGTTAGGTTTCAACCCCTTCAGCGCCGCGATTTCAACGGGCGTGCAAAGGTCTGACACGCCGCCCGCGACCAGCGCAACGGGGCAGGTGAGCATCGCAAGCCCTGCTGTCAGGTCAACATCTGCTTTCAGGTCCGTCAGCGCGCGGCGTGCGATCAGCGGATCAAAATGGAATTTATACGCATCCGGCCCCGTCTGCCGCAACTGGTGGCGGGCATAATGCCCCCAGATTTCCTCCGGCACATCGCCCAGCGGCAGGTTGACGCGCAAGGCGGCTTCGTACTGTTCAGGGCTTGTGAAAGTCGGCACATTTTCGCTGATATAACCTGTGATGCGGTCAAGACCTGCGCGGCTCGGCTTCGGTGTAATGTCCACCAGCGTCAGCGTGCGCATGACAGCGCCGCGCCCGAGCATGGAAAGGTAAAGCGCAATCAGCCCGCCCATGGAAGTGCCGATCCAATGCACGTTTTCCAGCTTCATCTGCGCCAGAAAGGCCGAAAAAACCTCTCCATACACGTCAACGCCGTAATTGGCGGAGTTTTCGAAGCGGCTGCTGCCGCCACGGCCGGGCGCATCAGCGGAAATGACGGCATAGCCGGCATTTTGAAGTGATTCTGCGATGAAATCGAAGTCATGGCTCTGTCGGGTGAGGCCGTGGAGGCAGAAAACCGTGCCGCGATAAGTATTTTTGGGGTGCCAGAGCTGATAGAAAATGGTGACCTTTTCGCCGCCGAACAATCCCTCCAGTGCGCGGGTTTCTTCCACGTAATCCTGTTGCGCTGCGTCAGGGGGCATAGGGTTGCTTTTCCTTGCGAATTTACCGGCAAATTTGAAACATGCGTTCCGTTTTTCCGGAACCTGTCCGGCACTAATGTATTGGATAGAGCGAGAACTATGAACAGGAAAGAGAACCTCAAAACACTGATAAACATAAGTATTATGGAATTCAACTTCAGGAGTCTTTAATACATATGTCAGATAATAGGGGTGTCACCAGAAGGTTGAGGAAATGTTAACGCGCTTGGCCATTGCTGTACTCTGCCTCTCCACTGCACTTATGTCGCAGCGCGCCGAAGCGTTTGAATCTTCTTCCCTTTCCCTGCAGCCCACGATCGTTGTCCATGCACCGCAGCGCGCCCCCGCACCGGCATTTCAGGCGACTGGCGCATCACCTGCAGGCGTTTATCATATCACCAAGCGCACCTCGCTGTTCGTCGATGGCCAGCCGGTTGTCAGCCGCAGTATGGAAGGCACGGTTGTTGTGCCTGCGCTTTCCTCCGGCAGCTTTGGCCATGCCGTGGCTGGGTCGCCCGGCAGTGTCGGCGCGGTCGTCAGGCATCAGGCGACTGATAACCTCAGCTTCCTTGGCAGCTACAACTATTACGCGCCCAGCAATTTCGGCTCCAGCCAGTATGACACGGGCTACAGCCACAATACCTTCGCGCCGCAAACTTATGGCTCCAGCTATTCGCTTGGCCTCGGCGCCGAATGGCAGCAGACGGATCATCTGTTGTTCCGCACCGGCGTGCAGTACGACAACACCCCCGCCTTCAGCGAGCAGGCGATCCAGAACGACCACGCCGGCAAAAGCTACCTTGCACAGTTAGGCGCCCGCCTGAATCTGGGCAACGATACCTCTCTGGACGTTGCGGCATCGCACCTGTTCTTCAAGGACGGCATGATGGGCATCAGCAAAAGCCTGACCGACGATCCCAACAACGACGCGCAGCTGCAGCTGAAGGGCAAGACATTCTCCCACGACAACGTCATCAAAGTGCAGGTCAAGTGGAAGTTTAAATGACTCCACCACTAAGGCTCCTTAACTTCTACCGGAATATCAAGGGTCGCTACGACCTGATGTTGTTCCTCTGCAAGTGGGACCCTGACTACCGCAAAGATCTTATCATCACGCTTCTTGCCTTTATCCTTTTCGGCTATTCCATTTGCACGTGGAACACCTGGCTTGATATTGTGGCCATGTCGATTGAAGGCTGCATTATTCTTGTGCAGCTGGGCGGTGAAATGTCTATTTTGCCGGCAGATTACCGGCCCTCCCATGGCGGCGTCACCTATTCCGCGCAGGCCTCGACCCACATCGCCTATGATGAACTGAGTTTCCTGATGTCCGCCGTATATCCCGCCAAGGTGGAGCAGCAATTGGGTTTCGACAACCCCATTCGCGGCCATGGCTTTTGCAAGGAAAGCCCGTTGGTCAGCGGCCTTGTGGATGATACGCTGATGCTGCGCCCCGCCATCAGCTTCAAGGTGGAGGAGGGGGAGACAAACCACATCCGCTCCCGCCACCAGCTGCGATATATCGCCATCCGCGTGGCTAATAAAAAGCAGCACACCACCAACGGCGTCAAACTTTCCTTTCACGACATGGCCGATGCGCTGATGGGCGAGCGGCAGGTGACGGTGCGTAAATCAACTTACTTCGATGCGTTGCTGACGGCGGAGGCGTTCCGCTCCCGCATCTTCCGCAATAACATTAAAGGCGAGAAAGAAGTTTATACCGACCTCACCACCTACTTCCCCGTGACGGAAGAAATGATCGACGGGCGGGAAGGCGTGCGCTTCAAGCCGGATTTTTATAAAGAAGTCTCCGGCCATATCGGTATCACAACATTGCTGGTGACGGAAAACCGCCGCGTCGTCATGCTGCATCAGGGCAGCAATAAGGCCATCGGCTCCCATACGGTGAGCCTTGGCGGCTCCGGCTCCATGAGCTATTCCGATCTTGACCTTGCGGGCTCCACCAATGACCTTCGCGAGGCGCTGGCCTATGGCATGGCGCGGGAGTTGTGCGAGGAAACCGGCATGGAAAAATGGTTCGCCGATGTCCGCCGCAATACCATGGTCACCGGCTTCTTCCGCTGGATCGACCGCTGCGGCAAGCCCGAATTCGTCGGCATCACAAGAGCCGAAGACGTGCCGTTTTCAAAAGACCGCGCCATTGATGGCGACGAGGTTGTGAAGTATGACGAAATTCCCGTCACGCTGAATACCCTGACCGATTTCCACCGCGTGCTGGCCTGGCTGCGGGATAATAACGTCAACGTTTCCCTGTCTTCCCTTATGGCGCTGCACCGCATGGCGGTGATTGCGACCTACGCCACAACGGGTGCCACGGACGAGCAGCGGGAGCTGCACCAGCGCCTGTCGGAGTTCCTTTTCGGCTCCCTTGCCTATCTTGACAAAGCCGTCGCCAAGCCCTATGCTCTGGAAAATAAAAAGCACCTGGAAGGGGCTTTATTATAGGGGTGTTACCATGGCACGCGATTCCGGCGTCCTCGTCATTTTTGACCTTGTTTCCACGCTGACCGATGCCGCGCCGCGTTATGTGCAGGCCTTTGCGGAGGTGTTGGAAAAACATGGCGTCCCCGCGCCGGCCCCTGCGGAAGTCACCGCCATGCTCGGCAATAAAAACCTCAGCGAGATTACCGACCATTTCGTCGGCCCCCTGCAGCCTGCCGATAAAAAGCAGTTCATGGCGGACTGCAACACCGCCTGCGACATTCTGCTGACCCGCCCCGGCTGGCGCGAACATCTATTCCCGCATGTGCGCGAAGCGATTGAAACCATGAAACTGCGCGGCCTTACCCTTGGCATCTACACCGGCACGCGCGAGGACGCCTTGGCAGCGCAGCTCGGCTATCACAAGTTGCAGGATTTGTTCGATGCCCGTTACCTGCGCGGTAAAGACAATACCCGCGATGCAGGGAAGAAGAATGACCAGTTGAAGGCAGACCAGCTGATCTCCATCGTCAACCAGTTCCGCGTCGATCAGGGCGGGGACAAGCCGGTGATCGTGATCGGCGATTCAAGCGCGGATGCCGCGGCAGCTGCCTCTCTCGGCCTTTATTTCATCGGCTTTGCGGCGGATGACAAAAAACTTGTGCAACTGCAGCAAGCCGGCGTCAGGGCGATTATCCGCGATTTCGGCGACCTGCCCGACCTGATAGACCGCTTGCAGCGCCCTGCTGCCAACGATTCAGCGCCCAAACCCGGCCTCAACCGTAAATTCACCCCTTAATGGCGTATCAAGAAGTTACTTTTGCCCGTTCGTGCTTTACACTCTACGAAGCACAAATCTGGACGATATGATGAAAACGTTTCTTAAACGCCTCTGGTCTCTCAGCAAGCCCTATTTCGTTTCCGCAGACTGGCGTTGGGCCTGGGGGCTGCTGCTGGCGATTGTCGCGCTTAATCTTGGCAACGTATATCTCAGCGTGCAGTTCAACGAATGGTATAACGAATTTTATAACTCGCTGCAAAATTACGATAAAGATGCCTTCAGCGCGGAGCTATTCCGCTTCAGCTATCTCGCGGCCAGTTCCATCGTCATGGGCGTCTACAGTTCGTACCTGAACCAGATGCTGCAAATCCGCTGGCGGCGCTGGATGACTGTCGACTACATCGCCCGCTGGCTGGACCGGAAAACCTATTACCGCATGCAACTGGCCGGCAACCCTGCCGACAACCCCGACCAGCGTATCGCGGAAGATATCAGCAGCTTTATTGAAGTCACCCTTAACCTGTCACTCGGGTTGCTCAGCTCCGTCGTCACGCTGTTTTCGTTCCTTTTCATCCTGTGGAATCTTTCCGGCGACCTGACGATACCCTTGGGCGGCGGCAAGATTTTTGTATTGCCGGGTTACATGGTCTGGGTCGTGCTGGTGTACTCCATTCTGGGTACCTGGATCACGGGCAAGCTCGGGCGTCCCCTTGTCGCCCTCAATTTTGACCAGCAGCGCTATGAAGCAGATTTCCGCTTTAGCCTTGTCCGCTTCCGTGAAAACGCGGAAAGCGTCGCTTTTTACCGCGGGGAGGAGCAGGAAAAATCCGGCTTCTTCGCGCGCTTTTCCCATGTTTTCGAAAACTATTGGGAAATCATGAAACGGAACAAGAAGCTTAGCTGGTTTACGTCTGGCTATGGGCAGATTGCGGTTATTTTCCCCTTCCTTGTCGCAGCGCCGCGCTATTTCGCGAAGCAGATCCCGCTTGGCGGGCTTATACAAATTTCTTCCGCCTTCGATCATGTCAGGGGCTCGTTGTCCTTCATCATCGATTCCTATACCAGCATCGCCAATTGGCGCGCCGTCATCCAGCGTCTCAGCGGCTTTATGGAGGGCGTGCAGGCCGTGGAGGCGATGGCGGGGGATGGCGCAGAAATGTCGCGCGGCGAAAATCTCGCCGTGTCGCACCTGAATGTGGATTTGCCGAACGGCGAGCCTCTGCTGAAAGACTTTTCGCTGCAATCCGCCAAGCCTGCGGCGCTTCTGGTGCAGGGGCCGTCGGGTAGCGGAAAATCAACGCTGCTACGCGTGCTTGCGGGCCTTTGGCCCTTCGCGCGTGGCAACGTGACGCTGCCGAAGGGGGAAGTGCTTTTTATACCGCAAAAACCCTACCTGCCGCTTGGCACATTGCGCGACGCCCTGGTTTATCCCGGTCGCATGATGGTGACCGATGAGGTTTTGCAGCAAGAACTTGCCAATTGCAATCTCGGGCACCTGAGCGGCAGATTGGCCGAAGTCGCGCCCTGGTCACATATCCTGTCTTTGGGTGAACAGCAGCGCATCGCCTTCCTGCGCGCCATGCTGGTAAAGCCAGACGTGATTTTCCTCGACGAAGCGACATCCGCGCTTGATGAAGCGGGTGAAATTTATTTCTACAAACTGCTGCGCCAGCGACTGCCGCAGGCGCTGATTTTCAGCGTCGGTCACCGCAATACGCTGCAGGCCTTGCACGATCACAACATCCAGCTGCCGAAACGCGCGGCTTAAGACGTCCACATTTCCTTGGTCGGCCACTGCCAGGCATGACGGAAAAATTCCGACAGTTTGGCGACGTTCAGCGGCTTCCTTAAAACGCCGTCGGCACGCAGGTCAAGCGCGCGGCGGATGGTTTCGTAATTCAGGTCGCCGGAAAGAACCACCACCGGAATTTCTTCAAGGAATGCATCGGTCTTCAGTTTTTCCAGGACTTTATATCCGTCCATACGCGGCATGTTGAGGTCGACGATAATAATCGTCGGCGTCATGCACATGACGGAGCGGTCTTCAAAGCCCTGTTCCCGCATATACCTGATAAGGTCTTCGCCATTGGCGAAGCATTTCACTTCGTCCACCTTGCCGCAGGCCTCCAGCTGGCGCTGGCTGAACACACGGTCATCCACTTCGTCCTCCACCAGAAAAACGCGGCAGCTGTAATCTTCACCGGCAAAAAGGGGTGGCGGGGATACCCCAAGGTTGGTTTTATTTTCATCGTGTTGCATGGGAATAGTCCTTCCTTATGATACTTCGATTGTGATGCTTCAATATAGCCGGTCGTTTCTAGTTGGGGCTGTCCCGCAAGGGGCGGGCCTCCCTGCCGTTGAGTAATTCCACAAAATCGCCGCGCTTCAGCGGTTTCGGCATAAAGCCGCGCGCGCCATGCGCCAGCGCTTTTTCAATATCATCCCTGTCTTCAGTCGCGGAAATCACCAGTACCGGAATATCCGCATAGTCGCGGCAGGTGCCCAGCATTTCCAGCGTCGGCAGCCCATCTACATCCGTCATGTCCATATCCAGTAATATCAGCCATGGTTTTTGCGCGGCATTCTTGTGATCCCGTAAATAAGCGAACAGGCCTGAGCCACTATGAAAGGTGATGATCGGCATTTCGCCGAACAAAAAACCCAGCTGGCGGCGCAGCATCCACTGGTCGTCGATGCTATCGTCAACCAGCGCAATCGGCCGTCTGGTTATTTCCCAAGGTGTTGCGCCTGAAGCTGCCGGGGGCTTCGTATGGTCGTCATCATGCCCGTGCATTTTAAAAAATTCATTTCCGCCGGTCTTGTTTCATCAACGGCGTTAACCGCATAAAATAAAATATAGGCCAAGTGATTCACAATATAAGTCTAAGCCCTCCATGATTAACGAGTGCTGAATTTCGCCCCGTAACTGCTTCAAACTATTCTAAAATTTTGCACATTATTTTTGGAACCCTTTTCGAAATTACTTGTTGGGGCCTTTAAGATGCGGGGGCATTTTTGAAATAAAAAGGGGAGGTCAGGCGATGTCCGACCGGGAAAATTTTGCCCCGCCTATGCCTTTGCCCGCAAAAATTCTGCTTATAGAAGATAATGACGACGACCGCGCATTTTTCCGCCGCGTCTTCGCGCGTCGGGCGGATGAATTTTCCTTGCTTGAGGCAACGACTATCGAAGCTGGCCTGAATTATATTGCCAGTGAAAACCCCGATTGCATTATTCTTGACTATGATTTGCCGGATGGCACGGCGATACAGTTGCTGGCACGCTGGCAATTTGCCGATATCGGCGATATGCCGGCGGTGATTGTGGTAACGGGGCACGGCACAGAACAGGCCGCCGTCGACTCGATGAAGCTCGGCGCTGCGGATTATCTTCCTAAAATTTCTCTGCTGGAGAGCACCTTTGTGCGCAGCGTGCGCCATGCTATTGAGCGCGCACGGCTGAAGGGC
>JBBQWK010000028.1:0-10586 GCA_038210695.1 Alphaproteobacteria bacterium | reverse complement strand
GCCGTTCCTGCAAATCAACCTGCCGGATTGGCTGGTGAAAAAATTGGCCCTGCAGGATGGCAGCCTTGTCCTCATCGATAATAAAGACCGCAAATTCAACATGGAAGTGCTCGAGAGTTAAAAAAATCTCGACTTTTGCGTCCCCGCGCCTCATCTTCCCTTTATGGTCAAGAAGACGGACAAGCCCGAAAAACCCAAAAAAGCCAAAACCGCCACCGGAAAAGAAACCGGTGCGAAGGAAACCGGCACTGTCGGCGGCCGCCTCAAGCGTTACGCCAATGTCTCGACCACCATGACCGGCCTTGCCGCGCGCCTTGCGGGGCAGAAATACCTCGGCATCGGCATCGACAAACCCATCCATGCGCGCAAGTTGATGGAACAGCTGGGCGACCTTAAGGGCCCGCTGCTCAAGGTCGCGCAATTGCTGGCGACCATCCCCAACGTGCTGCCGAAGGAATATGCGGCGGAGCTGCAAAAACTGCAAAGCCAGGCCCCGCCCATGGGTTGGCTCTTCGTCCGCCGCCGCATGATGGCGGAGCTGGGTGCCGACTGGGAAAAGAAATTCAAAAGCTTCGAGAAAGAAGCCGCCGCCGCTGCAAGCTTAGGGCAGGTGCACCGCGCCGTGGCGCATGACGGCACAAAACTTGCGTGCAAACTGCAATACCCCGACATGATTTCCGCGGTCGAGGCGGATTTGAAACAGCTGAAGCTGATCATGGGCGTGTTTGAAAAATACGACCAGTCCGTGGTGACATCGGAAATCCAGAAAGAAATCGGCGACCGTCTGCATGAGGAACTGGACTACGAGCTGGAGGCAAAGCACGCCGCACTCTACGGCTATATGCTGAAGGACGAAGCCGCCATCCATGTGCCGAAAACGCTGCCGGAGCTTTCCACCAAGCGCCTGTTGACGTCGACCTGGCTCGAAGGCGAGTCAATTTTGAATTTCCTGAAGGAAAAACCGGCGCGCCGTAATGAAATCGCCGTCAACCTGTTCCGCGCCTGGTATGTGCCGCTTTATTTCTACGGCACCATCCATGGCGATCCGCACCTTGGCAATTACGCGGTACAGAAAGACAATTCCATCAACCTTTTGGACTTTGGCTGCGTGCGGGTTTTTCCGCCGCGCTTTGTCGGCGGCGTCATCAAACTATATCACGCGCTGCAAAACAGCGACCGCGACATGGCGGTCGAAGCCTATGAAAGCTGGGGCTTCAAAGGCCTCAGCAAAGACACCATCGAAGTTCTTAACATGTGGGCGGGCTTTTTGTACGGCCCCGTGCTGGATGATAACGTGCGCCCCATCGGCGTCGTCGACAAGGGCGAGGTCTATGGACGCGAGATTGCCTCCAAAGTACACCGCGAGCTACAAAAAGTCGGCGGCATCAAGGTGCCGCGCGAATTTGTGTTCATGGACCGCGCCGCGCTTGGCCTCGGCTCCGTCTTTCTGCACCTGAAGGCGGAAATGAACTGGCATGACCTGTTTCAGGATCTCATCAAGGATTTCGATGAAAAAGAAATGGCCGCCCGCCAGAAGGCCGCGTTGAAAAAGCTCGATATACCCGTTACGGTTTAATTACATTTTTAGCTTGGCTGCGGCGGCGCTGGTCACCGGCTTGTTCCAGCGTTGGCGCAATTCCTCGATCTGTTCTTTCGTGCCGGGCAGTACGGACAGGAACAAACGCGGCTCGTTCATCGCGGGTTCGGAATGCACTGCGCCGCGGGTAGAGCCCGCGATAAAAACAACGCCTTGGCCTTTTCGCGGCTGCACCGTCTGCGCATCATCCAGCACGGCGGCAACGGCCAGCCGTTTTTCAGTATCGTCATTCGGGTTCCCGCGCGATGCGGCATTAAAGGCTTCCATGCGGGAGAGCGGCAGGTCGTTCAGCAACGTTGCGGATCCCTTCAGCGATACAGCGGCCTTGCGCTGGTCGCCGGTGAAGGGCTCGTAAAAATATCCATCCTGATGCCAGCGCGGGATATTGAATTCATCCGTCGGCATGGTCGCGCGCAGGGTTATCCAGCCCGCTTCCGCGTCAAAGCCCTTCAATATGTCCTTTACCAGCGTATCAATTTTTTCCGCAGCGGCCGCAGATGCGGGGCCGTCATTGCCGAGAGCCTTTATAAATTCTTTCAAATCCGCCGCCAGCGTTTCCGGCGTGCCGAACAGATTATACGTTGCACCGGCATTGACGTTTAAATGCTCAAGCGAAGAATTTGTGTCAAAAAACGCGAAAGGCTTGTCTGCCTTTAGGGCCTGCTGGAGCGATGCTGCGGTATCCACAAAGCGGCTTTTCATCGGGCTTTAGCTCCGCGGGTGGCCGTTGAGGAAGGGTTTGCCGGCCTGCGGCATCGGCTTGTCGCGCAAAACTTCGCCAATGAAATCGTAATCAGCGAGTTCTGCCGCGCGTGCGGCAATTTTCGCCGGCAGGGTTTTTGCTGCTTCGTCATTGAATTCTTCGGCAAGGCCTGCGGGTGTCGCGATTTTTTTCTCCAGAATGGCCTTCAGAACGGTCGAGGTCCATTTGAAGGTATCGGGGAAGGGCGTTGTCAGCACAATATTCGTCAGCTCGCCCAGCGGCGTCTGGCCATGCAGCTTTTCGAAACTTTCAAACAGGTGCTGCGCTTCTCCGGTGTTGGGCGTGTAATGCGCGGCAAAGGCACCCGCCAGAGAAATCGCCTGCTGCGGGTCGACACCGGCATTGGCAAGGCGCGCTTGAGATTCATTGACCTTCTCGACCGTGGGGCCGGAAAAGTTGATCATACCGCTGGTGTTGTATAGAGCGTGGCGGGTGCGGAACAGCATCAGCTGCTCGGCCAGCACAGGGTCGGGGCCGTTGCGCTGCAAATTGCGAATCAGGGCAAAGGCATCCGCCGTGTTCTCCGCCACCAGCCGGTCGCGGCTGGCGCCCTCCGGCACAATCGCATGGCCGGTTTCATGATCGAAAATAAACTGCAGTTCCTGCGCCATGGTGACGCTACCGTCAAAAAACCGCGGCCTGTCATCGCCGGTGTAAATAAAGACGAAGGAATTTCCGTGATCATCCGTCTGGCAGAAAGACGTTTTCTGCTTCGCGCAATGCGCGTAAACCGGCTGCAGCTGCTTCTTGCCCTGCTCGCTGCCCATCAGCTCGATAAGCTCCGCTACTACATCCTGATCAGGGTGGGCGATGCTGCCGGTCGACACATCGACGAAGTAGACGGAATTTTCGCGGTCAGGATAAGCGTCGTAAAATTCGGAAACCGCATCGTGGAAGTTGAATTCAGCCGCGCCCGTTTTTCGGGCGGCATCCGCAAAGTCCGGGGCGGCGGCATTGTCGGCCATGAAGGCTCCTTACGCTTCTATTATACATAAATTTTCAATTGCGAGTGATTCGCAAAAGGAAAGTGCGGCGGATGTGCACTAACCAACTGATTACAATATGAAATATATTCAGCTTGGTTGAGTTTGCATTACAAATCCTGCATTGTGGAAGCCGAAATGTTAAAAAGCTCCGGTTTTAAGGGAAATTCAAGATGATCAAACTGGCGATTGGCAAAGAAACCATTGCTGCCGAAAAACGCGTCGCGGCCTCGGCCGAAACGGTGCGAAAACTCATCGCCCTCGGCACAGAGGTTTATGTGGAGCAGGGCGCAGGCTTATCCGCCGCCGTGACCGACCAGATGTACAGCGATGCCGGCGCCAAGGTCGTGTCGCAGGATGAAGCCTATAATGATGCCGACATTATTTTGCGCGTCCGCCACCCCGCCGCATCTGAAATTTCAAAAATGAAAAGCGGCGCGATCCTTATCGGCATGCTCGCGCCCTACAATGAAAAAGAATCCCTCAAAGCCTATGCGGCAAAAGGCGTTTCTGCTTTCTCCATGGAGCTGGTGCCGCGCATCACGCGCGCGCAGACGATGGACGTTTTATCATCCCAAGCCAACCTTGCCGGTTACCGCGCCGTGCTGGAAGCCGCCAATGCTTTCGGCCGCGGCTTCCCGATGATGATGACGGCGGCGGGCACCGTGCCTGCGGCAAAAGTCTTCGTCATGGGCGCGGGCGTTGCCGGTTTGCAGGCTATCGCCACCGCGCGCCGCTTGGGCGCTGTCGTTTCCGCAACCGACGTTCGCGCCGCATCGCGCGAGCAGGTGCAATCGCTCGGCGCCACCTTCGTCATGGTTGAATCGGAAGAGACCAAGGCGGCCGAAACCGCCGGCGGTTACGCCAAGGAAATGAGCGACGATTACAAACAAAAACAGGCGGCGCTTGTCGCCGAAACCATCAAGAAGCAGGATATCGTCATTACGACGGCCCTTATCCCCGGCCGCAAGGCGCCGGTGCTGGTGACGGATGAGATGGTGAAATCCATGAAGCCCGGCTCCGTCATCGTCGACCTCGCGGTCGAGCAGGGCGGCAACGTGACGCTGGCGAAGGCCGGCGAAGTTGCGGAAGTGAACGGCGTCAAAATCGTCGGCTACATCAATATGCCGAGCCGCATTGCGGTTGACAGCTCCGCGCTCTACGCCCGCAACCTCTACAACTTCCTCGTGCCCTTCTTCACGAAGGAAACGAAAGAGCTGAAAATCAACTGGGAGGACGAGATCATCAAGGCGACCGCCCTGACCAAGGACGGCGCCATCATCCACCCCAATTTCCAAGGTTAAGGAGCAGCCATGTCATCCGAACAACTTACAAACCAGGCGACGGACATTGCCAAAAACGCGGCCGTCCTCGCCCAGCAGGCGGCGGATTTCACCATGCAGGTGCATCAGTATGTTGCCCCTGCGGGCGCTGCCGCGCCGTTCTTCGTCACCGGCCTCACCGTTTTCGTACTGGCCTGCTTTGTCGGCTATTACGTCGTCTGGCGCGTGACGCCGGCGCTGCACTCGCCGCTCATGGCCGTCACCAACGCTATTTCTTCCGTCATCATCGTCGGCGCGCTGATCGCGGTCGGCCTGTCGGATAACGCATCGTCCAAAGCCATGGGCTTCCTTGCGGTCGTCCTCGCCTCTGTCAACATCTTCGGCGGCTTCATTGTGACGCGCCGCATGCTGCAGATGTTCTCCAAGAAAAAGAAATAAGGGATTAGAAAATGTCTTTGACCCTCTCGATGTTCTCCTACCTTGTTTCATCCGTCTGCTGCATCATGGCCTTACGCGGTCTTTCGGGACCGAATACGGCGAAGGGCGGCTTGTACTTCGGCATCGGCGGCATGGCGCTGGCCATTGTCACCACGCTTGTCATGCCGGGTATGCAGTCCTTCCCGCTCATCCTGCTCGGCGTTGCTCTCGGCGGTGCGATTGGCGCGGGCATTGCCATCAAGATTGAAATGACGGCGCTGCCGCAGCTGGTGGCGGCGTTCCACTCCCTCGTCGGTCTTGCAGCGGTCATGATTGCGGGCGCGGCCTTCGGCAATCCTGAAGCCTACCGTATCGGTGAACCCGGTAGCATCCACACAGGCAGCCTTGTTGAAATGAGCCTTGGCGTTGCCATTGGTGCCATCACCTTCACAGGCTCCATCATTGCGTTTGGTAAACTGCAGGGCATCATCCCCGGTAAGCCTGTGACCTTCAAGGGCCAGCACTTCGTCAACGCCTGCCTTGGCGCTGCGCTGCTCGCGCTCATCATCTTGCTCTGCCTTGCACAATCCGCAATTGTCTTCTGGGCGATTGTGGCGGTGGCGCTGCTGCTCGGCGTCCTGATGATTATCCCTATCGGCGGGGCGGATATGCCGGTCATCGTTTCCATGCTCAACAGCTATTCGGGCTGGGCAGCGGCTGGCATCGGCTTTACGCTGCAGAACAACCTGCTCATCATCGTCGGCGCGCTTGTGGGCGCTTCCGGCGCTATCCTGTCCTACATCATGTGCAAGGGCATGAACCGTTCCTTCTTCAACGTCATCCTCGGTGGGTTTGGCGGCGAAGCGGCGGGCGGCACTGCGGCGGCTGTCAGCGAAAAACCTGTTAAAATCGGCTCCGCCGATGATGCGGCCTTCATTTTGAAGAACGCGGCGACAGTCGTGATTGTGCCGGGCTACGGCATGGCAGTTGCGCAGGCGCAGCACGCCCTCCGCGAAATGGCCGATCAGCTGAAAAAGCACGGCGTCAAAGTGCGCTATGCCATTCACCCGGTTGCGGGCCGCATGCCGGGCCACATGAACGTGCTGCTGGCCGAAGCTAACGTGCCGTATGACGACGTGCTGGAGCTGGAAGACATCAACCGCGACTTCGCGCTGACTGATGTCGCCTTTGTCATCGGCGCGAATGACATCACCAACCCCGCCGCCAAAAAAGACCCGGCCTCGCCCATCTACGGCATGCCGATTCTGGATGTTGAGTCGGCGGGCACGGTTTTGTTCGTGAAGCGCTCCCTCGGCTCCGGTTATGCCGGCATCGATAACGAGCTGTTCTTTTATGACAACACCATGATGCTCCTCGGCGATGCGAAGAAAATGTGCGAAGGCATCATCAAGGCACTCGAACACGCTTAAGTTTTGATTGAAATCAAAGCGCCGCCGGAGAAATCCGGCGGCGCTTTTTTTCGCATAATTTTATTTCTAAGTTCTAAAAAATGCCGCAGCGCCGCAATTTTCCAACTGTTCTTTTGCGTCTGGCTTTATGTTTGTTTCTGGTTATAATCTTTCAAGCTTCCAATCTTTACAAGGAAAGACCGCTGTAAAGCATGGCGAATTTGGATCGGTTCTTTCAACCGGACGGATGGCAGGAGGATCATTTTACCAGCACCACTGGTAAAGAAATCCGCTACGGCCATGCCGAACCGAAGGGCACGAAAATCGGCACTGTCGTCATCACGACAGGCTACGCCGACTTCATGGAAGCCTATCACGAAACCATGCACGAATATTTGAACCGCGGTTACGCCGTCTGGATGATGGACTGGGCGGGCCACGGCGGTTCCGAAAAAAACACCAGCCCGCCAAAAAAAGGCCAGACCATCGACGACCATGTCGAGGATCTCCGCAAATTCCGCCAGGAAATTGTGCAGGCGGATGCGGGCAAGCCCGTATTCTTGAGCACCCATTCCATGGGCGGCCAGGTATCGCTGCATTTCATGTCGAAATGGGGCAATGATTTTGACGGCGCGGTGCTCGCAACGCCGCTGGTTGAAATGCGCGTGAAAGGCGAGGCGAAAGCCATGCTGCGCGCCGCGTTCCAGACCTCCATCGAAAATGGCTTTTCCGAACAGACCATCAAAAACGGCCGCCGCAGCATGACGCGCGAGTTGACGGCCGAGCGCAAGGGGTTGAAAGACCAGAACCCCATCCGCATGGGCATCCACAAAACGCTGATGCTGCTGAATGATAAATTAAAAGCCGAAGACCCCACCATCGGCTACGTCAACAGCCTGATCAACGCAACCGACCGCGCCAATGACGAAGACTTCCTCAAAAAAATCAAAACCCCCGTGCTGTTCGGCATCGGCATGGAAGATGATGTGGTCGATAATAACTCTATCCGCAGGGCAGGGCAGCTGATACCCAATGCCCGCACCGCAGAAATTAAAGACGGTACCCACGGTCTCTGGATCGAGCGTGACCTGCAGCGCCAGGAATGGTGGGCGCAGATCGACCAATTTTTTGAAAACCGCCAGCTTGCCTATCTTATCAAGCATAATGCATCGCACCAGCCGCCGGCGCAAAAACCGCCCGCCATGAAGGGGCCCTGACATGCTGAAACCCGATGCGTTCAAAGAACCGGATGGTTTCTCCTTTGGCAATTTCACCAATGCCAAGGGCGCCAACATCCGCTACGGACATGCGAAACCGGAAGGTGAGGTCAAGGGCACCATCGTCATCCTCCCCGGCTTCCGCGAGAATATCGAGAAATACAACGAAGTCATGCGCGAACAGCTGGCGAAAGGCTTTGAAGTCTACGCCATGGACTGGCGCGGGCAGGGCGGTTCCGACCGCGGCATCAAAAACAGCATGAAGGCCCATTCCGAAGGCTATGGCGAGCAGATTGATACGCTACACCAGTTCATGGACACCATCGTCGACAAGAACGCGGTGAAGCCCGTTGTCATGCTGGCGCATTCCATGGGCGCGCATATCGGCATGCGCTACCTGAAGGAACATGACGGCGTGTTTGATTCCGCCGTTCTCTCATCTCCCATGATTGACATCATCACCGCAGGTCTGCCGAAGCCTCTCGCCCGCCAGATGGCCAAATTCGCCAAGGCCGGCAACTACCTTGAAAAATACATCCCCGGCGGCACCGACTGGACAGAAGAAAAATTCGAAGGCAACAACAAAACCTCCGATGAAGAGCGCTTCCACGCCGGCATGGAAGCGGTCTTAAAAGACGACAAGCTGAAAACCGGCGATCCCACCTATGGCTGGATCTACCAGACGTTTTCCTCTATCGACATTCTGAATGATGAAGACTACCTGAAGGCGATAAAAACCCCGATCCTCATGGGCATATCCGACCATGACCGGATTGTGGAGCGGGTGGCGCAGGAACGTGCGTTGAAACTCTTGCCGAACGCACAATCTATCGATATAAAAGGCGCCCGGCACGAGCTTTGGATGGAACGCGATGACCTGCGTGACGTTTGGAGTAAGAAGGTCGACGCATTCCTCGACGAAAGGGTCAAGGCAGCGGCGCCCGCGCCAAAAAAGCCTAGCCCGCCGAAACCCCCGCGCCCCGCTGCGCCCTAAAGGTCTTCGGCGGCATTTCACCGCTATTACTGGATCATGGATATGTCTGACGAAACCAACCGGGATTACGAACGCTTAAGCGACCTTATTGTGGAGGCGCTGCAGCTGGCCATCCGCCAGAAGGATGTCGCCATTGGCGATATTCTGTCCCGCGCGCTGGAAATGTCCCTCACCCGCAATGCAGGCATTCGCGATTTTGTGGAACGCCGTGTATCGCTGGAGGCCATCCGCCGCGTGCTTGGCGAAATGACAGACCTGAAAAACGCCTCCAAGGGCATTTCAGACCGTCACTAAGCTATCAGCGCCAGCCAGTCATCTTCCGACAGTACGGTCACGCCAAGCTCCGCCGCTTTTTTCAGCTTTGATCCTGCGTCTTCGCCCGCCACGACGTAGTCAGTATTTTTTGAAACCGAACCCGCAACTTTCGCGCCGAGAGATTCAGCGCGCGATTTTGCCTCATCCCGCCCCATTTTAGTCAGCTTGCCGGTGAAGACGACTGTCTTGCCGGCGACTTTTGAATCCACTGCGGCGGGTCGCACGAAATCGCTGATCACCAGCTCCGCCTGCAAATCCGCCAGCACCGCCTTGTTATGCTTTTCATGAAAGAAGGCAATAATGTCTTCCGCAACCGCAGGGCCGATATCTTCAATCGCCAGCAAATTGGCGGCGGCAGGGCTGTCCAGCTGCAGGGCGCTTTCCATCTCATTCATCAGCCGCGTGAGGCTTTCATAGTGCAGCGCCAGCTTCCGTGCCGTTGCCTGCCCGACCTGCCGGATGCCAAGGCCGTAAATAAAACGGTCGAGCCCAATGGTGCGGCGCTCTTCAATGGCTTCGAGCAGGTTTTTGACGGAAAGGTCGCCCCATCCATCGCGGGTTTTTAAAGCTTCGGCATGATTGCGCAGGCGGAAGATATCGCCGGGCTGGCGCAGCAGGCCTTCGTCCCAGAATTCTTTAATGATGCGCTCGCCAAGGCCTTCTATGTCGAAGGCCTGACGGCTGACGAAATGCCGCAACCGCTCCACCGCCTGCGCGGGGCAGATAAGGCCGCCCGTGCAGCGCGTCGCCACTTCTTCTTCCTCGCGTATCGCATCGCTGCCGCATTCGGGGCATTTGACAGGGAAGATAAAAGCATGCGAATTTTTCGAGCGTTTTTCAAGAATGCTGCGTACAACTTGCGGAATCACATCGCCCGCGCGCTGGATGATAACGTGGTCGCCGACGCGCACATTTTTACGCTCGATCTCGTCGGCGTTGTGCAGCGTCGCGCGGCTCACAATCACGCCACCGACGTTGACGGGCGCAAGCTCCGCCACAGGCGTCAGCGTGCCGGTGCGGCCGACCTGAATAATGATGTCGTTGATAACCGTCTCCGCCTGCTCCGCCGGAAACTTATGCGCCGTCGCCCAGCGCGGGCTACGGCTGACAAAGCCGAGGCGCTGCTGGTAATCCAGCCGGTTGACTTTGTAGACAAGGCCATCCAGGTCATAGGGAATATCCGGCCGGCCGGCATAAACTTTTTCATGGAACGCCAGCAATCCCGCAGCATCCGGCGCAACCACGGAAGGCGTCGGCACATCAAAGCCAAAGGCGGCAAGTTTCTGGCGAATACCATCCTGCGTTTCCGCAAGCGGGGCAGATGTTTCACCCAAGGCATAGCCAAAAAAGCGCAATGGGCGCTTGGCGGTGATGCCGGAATCGAGCTGGCGGATGGAGCCTGCCGCGCCGTTGCGCGGATTGGCGAAAACTTTTTCACCGGCTTCCGCCTGCGCTTCATTCAGCTTCGCGAAATCCTCGCGCGTCATATAAATTTCACCGCGCACTTCCAGCACATCGGGCGCGCCTGACGGCAGCGTGTCGGGGATGGATTTTATCGTGCGCACATTCTGCGTCACATCTTCGCCTTCTTCCCCGTCGCCGCGCGTG
>JBBQWK010000027.1:0-10618 GCA_038210695.1 Alphaproteobacteria bacterium | reverse complement strand
CCAAATTAAACAACCAGTTCGCCACCGGCATCACGCTGCCGGTTCTGCGTGTCGGCCGCACAGAAGATAACGGAGATACAGGGCTTATCACCCTCGCCAAAGCGGGACTGGCAGAAGACCTTGCCGCCAAAGGCGTTCTGCTTGGCATGACGGCCGCAGATTTTCTCGCGCCATCGCAGCAGCAAAGCACCTTCGCCGGCATTCTCGCCGCGCGCGGGGAACATAAACTGATGTTTGACGAACGCATCTGGGGCCGCGATGCCGCAGGGCCGAAGGCGGTATTTGAAGCGCTAAGCGACTTCGACAAGACAATCGCCCTGCCGTTCTTCCGCGAAACGCAGCAGGCGCAGGTCGCCAAGGCCAATCAGGCGGCGCTGCGCGCCCGGGCGAAAAACCTTAAATTCAAGCCTTGAGTATTTAGGCCGCGAGAGCGCGGAAGGCGCAAGCGCGTGCATCGTCGATGTATTGCGACGGCACTTTCAGCTTGGTCATCGCGCGCATCGAGAAAATCGTGCCCATCATGAAGCGTGCATATTCGCGCGCGTCTTTTTCGGCCGAAATCTGCCCCGCTTTTTTCGCGCGCTCGATGCACTGTGTAAAGGCGTCTTCGATTTTGGCAAGGTAATGGTGCAGCGTTGCGGTGATGGTGTCGTTGATGCGGGTGATTTCCAGCAGCGAGTTGATGAGGAAGCAACCGGCGCTCTGCTCGGGGCGGGAGCATTCTTCGGTGATGCGGTCGACATAGGCTTTCAAGGCCTTCATCGCATCCGGCTCGTCATTCAGCGCTTTCATCTGCGGCATGATGTGCTCTTCGAAGTTGAGCTTCAGCGCGGCTTCAAAAACTTTTTCCTTGTCGCCAAGCGCGTTGTAGACCGAGCCGAGGTGCAGGCCAAGGCGGCTTGCAAGATCGCGCATCGAGGTTGATTCATATCCTTGCGCCCAGAAGCTTTCCATTGCGGTGTGGAGTGCCTTGTCGCGGCAGAATTCAAGTTTCCGTCCCATGTAATCAGATCCTTCTAAAATATCGCCGGTGAAAAATTTTAGTGCCGTCAGAAAATTCTGGTGGGCGCGGCTGCTGCGTGACCTTCATAAACAAGGCGGCAGGTCAGGGGCGCTAAAGATTTTTTATAAACAGCTGTGCGGGTAATTGCAAATATTCCCTGCGTATTTTATATACGAACGTGCGTTCAAGTACTTTTAAAATCAATGCTTTAGTCAAGCTTTTGCAGGCAAACAGCGTTAACAATCTTTTCATAGATTGGGACTAGACTTGGAATTATCACTGCAGATGAAAGGCCGTATTTTATCGGCGCCCTGGCCCGCAGCCTCCGGCAACTCTCGTTTGAAGCACATGTTTTAATTAGCTAATTCAGGCACCACGCCCGTGTATTTTACAAACCGCATCTTTCAGTTTTCTACCCCCGCATCATTCGGTACAGCAGCGCCGCGACACGGTTTTGTCCGTCTTGCGGCGGAGAATGCATTTCTTTTTCCGCCCACCAAAAGGAGCCTTTAGTAATGGGACAACTTGATAAAACTTTTACCGCAGAAAGCTACGAAACCCGCGAACTCGCCTGGGAACTGCAACAGCCGCATCCCGACCAGCAGCGAATCAGGTTCCTGCTTGATACCGAGGCGGATCTGCGCATGGCCCTGCGCCTTGCCAATATCGGCGAGAAGGAAATTTTAAAGCGGCCCGCATTACGCCCGCTGCAGCTGCAGAAATATCTGCGCGAGATGCCGCTGGAATCCGCCGTGCTTTAAGCCGGTTTATTTCGGGGAATCCCCTTTGGGCGCGGGAAGTTTTTTCTTCTCGAGGCTTTTCGGCGATTTCATTTCCGCCAATTCTTCCTGCAGCCGCGCTACATCTCCGTTCAGTTTCTGCAATTGCCGTAGTTGGGCTTCCTCCGATTTTGCCATATAGGATAAAGCCTTTGCCTGCATCGCCAGCAACTGCATGACGAAATCGTCGTTGATGCTTTCCTTGCGGCCGGCATAGTAGTCAAAAATCACCGCCAGCTCCGACACCTGCTCCGCCAGCGTGCCGCCAGATTTCTCGATGACCCACGTCACTTTGTTTTCGCCCTCGCGGCGTATGTATGCCATTTTTTGATTTTTCCTAGATGCCGGGTTTTTTGAAAGTGACGGTGCGGACCTTGCGCATCGCTTTGGCGGAGCCATTCACCAGCTCGTCCTGCAATTTTACCGCCGTCAAAAATTGCGTCAGTTCAAACTGGTTCTGCACATTCTGGCCAAGGCGCACCGCAAGGTCGAGCGAGCTGATGCCGCTGTCATTGGTGATATTCGCATCTGCCCCTGCGCGCACCAGCGCATGCGCCGTCAGAAGGTGCACGCGCTGCACGGCGGCCAGCAGGGGTGTATGGCCTTTATTGTCCTGCGCGTTCACGGCCGCGTGGTGTTTCAGCAGCAGCTCCGCACATGGGGTCTGCCCGTTGTGCGCGGCGCGGAACAGGGGCGTAATACCCCAGTCGTCCCGCGCATCCACATCGGCATTTTTCAGCAGCAGTAACTGCACGGCATCAAAGCGCCCCTTGCGGGCGGCGAAATGCAGCGGCGTTGCCTTGTCATCATCCCGCGCATCAACAACGGCCTTGGGGCTGGCCAGAAGGTCGCCAAGGATCGACGCGTCTTCGCGCTCTGCCGCGTAATGCAGCGCTGTCGTGCCCTGTTTGTCTTTCCAAACCGGCGACGCGCCAAGGGCAAGCAGGGTCAGCGCTTCGCTGCGACGGCCATTGAAAACGGCCGTGCTGAGAAGCTGGTCGAGCGAGGTAATGTCGTCATCATCGGTCATAACCTGTTTATACCATCGCCGGTTTATTTATGTCAAAACAAACAAGGCCGGCCCACCGCCATGAAAAAAGCCCCTCCCGCGTTTACCGCAGGAGGGGCTTTTTAAAAGGCTAAAGGCTTCAATTTATTAGAAATCGAAGCTGCCGGGGCCGGGCTTTTTCGGCTTCGGCTTGTCGTCCAGTTTCGGTGCTTTGGGCATCGGCGGCTTCGGCGGCGCGGGCGGGCGGTTGGTATCGCCGCTCGACGGCAGGTTGAAGCCGGGCAGGCTGAAGCCCGCCGGGATGATGCTCTGGATTTCGGTTTTCACGGTGTCCATGAGTTCCGACAGGGTGTCGGCAACGCGCGGGTCGTTCTGCGCTGCGGCCTGCAGTTTGGTGGCGGTCTGCTTCAGGCTGAACATGACGGGCGCGAGCTTCATCATGATTTTCTGCGGATTCGGGTTCGGGTCGTTCTGCGCCATGTCGATAACGGTATCGAGCATGGTGTTGAACTTGTCGGACAGGCTCTGGAACAGCGGCTGTGCAGCGCCCGTCGGGGCAGCAGCAGCGGCGGCAAAAGCGGCTTTAATATTGTCGAGGGCCTGGATGGCTTTGTCGGGGTCGGGCGGCGTGAATCCGAAATCCATGGGAATCTCTCCTGCAAAATTAATCTGAACTGTGTTTGTGGCTGGAAGAGAGTTTCCAAAATTGCGCCGTTCGAGTCAATCCCCTAAAACCAATTCCATATCCGTATCATTTTCTTGCCCCAATAGACCCTTCCAAGCCTCCCGCCGTCATGCAAGTATTTTGCACCGAAACATTCTGGATCTGGCGCATGTCGTTGACGGGTACTTTCAACGGTTGGAAGCTCGGCCACTTTACGCTGGATGCCACAGGCACCGGCGGCGAAACCCTGTTGACCCGCGCCATCCATATGCAGGCCTATGGCGCGGTGAAAGACTTCCTTGATCTTGGCTGCAGTCCTGATGCTGCCAATGCCGCAGGCGAAAAGCCGCTGGTTCTCGCCCTGCAATTAAAAGACCGCAAGCTCGTCAACATGCTGCTGGAGAATCGCGCGAATGTGCTGGCCGATGCGCCGGGCGGGCTGAACCTTGCGCAGTACGCCCGCAAGCTGGGGATGCCGGATGTCGCGACGAACCTGCATGAAATGATCCGCCATAAGGAAGCCGCCGCTTACGCATGGGCAGGGCCTTATTGCTGAAAACGCAAAAAAAGCCTCCGGCATTTCTGCCCGAGGCGCGATAAAATCATCATCTGGAAATAGCTGTAACAAGCGCCGCAAACTATTTTAGCGGGCTGCAGAATTATCCATTACACGAACAAAACAAGCGAATCCCCTGATGTGATTCGGAAATTCGAATCCGGGCAATCTGAACACTGTTCATGTCCTTGAATCCACTCGGAACTAAACACGGATCTTAACCATTTATTCACTATCTAGTGGTGTATACTAGGGTCATACCACCATATATAGCGCCGCCACTTTGTTTAAGAAATCTAACGAAAGTGAGTTCGCCTATGACATCGCCGTCTATTCATACCGATCTTCTCGCCTATAACTTCAATCTTGGCCCGACAAGCTTCGGCCAAGCCCCCACGGCCACGCCCTTCCCGCAAATCGGCCAGAGCTTCATGCACGAACTGGCCCGCGAAGGGGACGTTCTCTCCGCCGAAGCCATCCTCGACAAAGGCGGCAGCATCGACCTTCCCGATGATGAAGGCCGCCGCCCGCTGCACGAAGCCGCCTTCTGCGGCCGTGAAGACATGGTCCGCTTCCTTCTGTCCGTAGGCGCGGTCATGGATGCGCCCATCCACCCCTTTGGCTACACCGCGCTCTGGTTCGCTGTGCAGCAGGGCCATTATGCCATCGCTAAACACCTCATCGAACGCGGCGCGCGCCTGACGGCTGCCGACGCGTTAAGCGGTCAGGGCCTTCTCCATATCGCCGCCGCACGCGGTGACATGAAAATGGCAGGCCTCCTCATCGCCGCCGGCATCGATGTGCTGGTCGAAGACAAACGTGGCCAGACAGCACGTGACAGTGCCGCCCGCCAGAACCACAAGCAGGTCGAAGCCGTTCTGCTGAAGGTCATGGAACACCACGCCCGTTTCGGCGCGTAACGGGGTTACTTTCAAGGCGTTTGTTTCTGGCACAGCTCCAGCCAGACGGCGTTGTTCACATCTGCCGCATCCCGCGTTTCTGCGGTATCCGAAGCTGCTGTATAGACAGGCTGATACAGCGTGCAGAAATCACCTGGTAAAACGGGCGCGCAGCCGTTCAGCATAGCCAGCGTCATGCACAAGGCGGTCACGCACCGCAGCCGCGCGCTCCACCGATGTTTTGTCATTTTCAAATCCGGCGGCTTTTTCATCGCTCTTCCCTGCGTGATAGCAAACGAAACACAACATTCCCAAAATACCAAAACCGCCCAGCACCTGCAGCAGCGCCATCATGACGTTTTGTCCTTGGTAAAGGCAGCCACAAGGCCCGCAGCGCCAATGCCGGCAGCAATAATGGCTTCCTGCTGGTCGGCCGACAGCGCAAGGCCAAGCGCGGTGGCGCAGGAAATAAGCCCGAGCCAGGTGGAGCGCTCTTTGGCGCGCGCAACAATAAAATCAGCAATGGATGAAAGGCTCATGACAGTTCTCCTGTGGTGGGGTGAAGGGTAAGGGCGGCGGCGGCCGCATAAAGGTCATCGGGGTACCAAGGCCGGTCGGCACCGTTTTCCTGCCGTACAATGGCTTTCGCCAGCTGTTGCAGCACGGCGGGATTGCTTAAGCGCAGATTGTCGCGGCGGCGGATATTCATGCGTTTGGCGACAGCGTAAATATAATTATCGGTGGCGTTTTCAGACGGGGGGGCGAAACGGTTGATTATGCTTTCCACGGTATCCAGCCCGTATTTCATTTGATAGGTCAGCAGCACTTTCATGAGGGCGCGAAGGCCCATCAGCGGGCTGTCGAAGGCCAGAAAGTCGTGGTCGTCTTGAGTTTCCTTCTGTCCCTGCCAGCGCTGTTTGGTAATGCGCAGATTGCCGGGGTTATTGTTGCGGATGCCGCGCGGCTGCAGAAATGGATGCATCATTTTAATGCACCGATTTGTCGCGAAGATATCCTTCGATGCGCTGGAGCGATGCCGCCAGATTGTCGATACGTTGTTCAAGTGAAGCCAGCCTTTCCGTTGTGCGTGCGTTGGAGGTGATCCAGCGTTCGATATAATCGACGCGCCGGGTCAGGGATGCCGCCCACCAGACGGTTGATACCAGATGGACGACGAGGGTGACGCCGAGGGCGGCAGCCGTACTGTCAAGCATGCGCACCTACCCCTTGATTTCGCGGATGACCAGCGTTGCTGCCGCAGCGCCGCCGTAAAACCGCGCGGTTGTGGTGCCATTCAGCCGGCAGGTGCCGGTGTTCATACCGACGCGGATGCGGTAGGTGCGTGCGCTGGTGCTGCCCGCGCTTTCGGCATAACTCAGCGCCAGCGCGGTCGGCAGCGTTGCGCCGCCGGGGGTTGATGCCGTGGCGTGCAGCGCATTGGCTCCGGAATCCTTGAATACCGCGATGATAATAGTTGCCGCCGCCGACCCGCTGCCAAAGCCCGTGAACTGCACTTCAATGGTGCTGGTCGCGCTCGTCGGGGTAATGCTGGCGGTGACAATTTCCGTGCCTTCGGTATTTTGCGGCAGGGTATCGTCATTCGGGATTGTAGATGTCAGATCGGAATTGGTGGCGTAAGTCGCATAGACCGTTTGCACAACCGCACCCGCCGGCCAATCGGCGCGCACCAGTGGCGGGGCTGTGGGGTTGATGACGGTGAAAACCGTTCCGTTATAAACAAGACAGTACATGGCCGTGGTCGTCAGGCTTGCGGCGGTGGTATCGCTGCCATCCGGCAGCTTGATGGCCTTTGTGCCAAGGCCGTTGATGTTGACGGTGGCAGCACCGGTGCTGGCATTGGCGGGTTTCAGCATCACCACCTGTCCTGCCGTATAGGCCGTTATGGCGGGGGCGGGGGCCAGCGCATAGGCATTGGCGCTACCTGTGTCGCTGGCGTAGTTCAGGTATTTTAAGGCGGCGGTGCCGGCATAGGGCTGGAAGGTATTGGCGCTGGCGTTGACTCCGCCGATGATAATCCAGTCTGCGCCGTCAAAAATTTTCAAATTCCACGGCGTACTTGAATCATCCAGCCAGATCGCACCAGCCTCCGCATAAGTGGGCGCAGCAGCTCCCTTGTGGTGGTTCAACAGCGCCGTCTTGCCGTCGTTATCTTCCTGACGATAAACGAGGCCGCTTTTATTGGCGCCAATAGTCGGGCTTGCCTGTGACATGGCTTGTGTATCTCCTGTTGGTCGTTGTGATAGGTGTTAGCTGCGGCTGCCGAAGCCGCGGGCCTGATAGTCAAACGTGCGGGCAATGCCGCTGCCGCCCGTGTTGTAAAAGCGAATGGTAAAACCGCTTTCATCCTGCGCCGTCAGCGCATAGTAATCCCCGCTGGCAAGGTCATGCGGCGTGACCAGCAGGGCAGGCGTAACGCGGAAGGGCGTATCATAGCTGACCACCGTCCCCGCCATCGCCGATAGCAACGCGCGGTCGCTGGCAATGCGGTCGGGCATATCAATGGTGACGGCAAGCGCCGTGACGGCGGGCGAAATATTTGCATTCGCCGCCGATGCCAGCAGCCTGAACTGGAAAGCGCGCGCGGTATAATCCGCAATCACAAAATCGGTCCAGCCGGTCCAGACGGGCGTGGTATCGGGGTCATTAAGGGTTGAGCGCAGCTGAAGCTTCAACTGCCATAGCGAAGGGTCAACCGCCTGCTCGAAGTTTTCGACCGTATCCAGATCGTTCCATGTGTCGACCGTACTATTCAGGTCAACGCCGTAAACGCTTAAAGCCGCGGTCAGGCGGGAGGTATAAACAGCGCCAAGGTCAGGAATGGCGGCAAAATCATAACTGCCGTCGGCAAACAGCCCTTCAGGGCCAATGTCGACATTGGGGATCAGGTCAAAATTCTCACGGTCGTCTAAATGATCCTGCCCTGCCAGTTGCAGCGCGTCATCCCGCACCGCCATGTCGGTTTTAACACCCGTAAAGCCGGGGCTCTCCGTGACCGTCAGCACCGCGTTCTGGCCGCTACCGGTGGCAGAAGTAACTGCGATTGCGGCATTGGCGCTTAACCGCCCGCCTACATCCACGGCTTTCAGCAAATAGCTACCAGCAGCAAAAGGCACAGTGATGGCTGTGGCATCGCGGGCGATGGAGCGAACAATATCCACCGCCGAACTCCAGCTGGCGTCGGTTAACATGGGGCTGAAGCGCAAGGCATAGTGGTCAAGATCAAGGTCGGCAACTGCAGACCAGCTCAAATGTGCAGCATCGCCCAGAATGTTCAGGCCAAAATCGGTCACATCCGCCGGTACATCCGCCGTGCCGGTCACGCGGTGGCCCGCAATATTCAAGGGAGACGAGACAAGACCATTGGCAGCGATATAGCGTATTTGCAGGTCATAACTTTCACCCTCCGCAACATCGGTGATAGAAAGCCTGCCGCCGCTGGCCACAACTTCAGCCGCGCGAAAAGCGGTTTCATCCTTGGCGCGGATCAGCACACGTGTTGTCAGGCTATCCCCATACCGGGGCGGCACGAGAGTCACCACCATGCGTGTCGTCAGCGAACCATCGGTATTGCGGATCAGCGTTTCCGCACCCGATTGAATTTGGCCGAGGACTGGTACGGGCGGGCGCTGCAATTCCCACGGCAGCGTGATCTGGCTGGAAAAGTCGGGGATCGTGCCGCTATCCGCGCTATGTATGGCAGGTGCGGCATCAACGCATTCAAGTCTTGCGGCAAGGTTGCCTTGCGGCGTGATGGATTTAACAATCAGCTCCACGCTTTCGCGCCCCGCCTCGCCAAACATGACAAGGTCGCCCACAGCAGGTGCGTCTGCCACCGCCAGCGGCGTTTGCAGCAGTACCGTTTCCGTATCTCCTCCGGTGGTTTGCAGGGCCAGCACCTGCGATGAACCATCCGCCTTGCGGCAACGTAAGGCGTAAGACTTTCCCGTCTGCATGCTGACGGTATCATCTAGCAGAAGCGCGGTCACAGTGTCGCCGCCGATAACCGCCTTGATACGCGCGCTCGATAACCCGAACATCGGCACATCATGCGTGAAGCGGATCAGGTCGCCGCGGGTGCAGACGATATGTTCAATATCGCAGCTAAAGCTGTAAATTTCCGGCCGCAGCACTGCCGCCGCAGCATGGTAGCGGCCATCGCGCCAGGCCTGGTCGGCGCTGGTAATGCCGGCAAGGTCCAGCGTTTCGAAACGCATGGCGGTCGCGGCATCTTTGCCATCGGCATAAACAATGCGTTCGTCCTGCACCCAGCCCTTATCGCGGTTGAGGAAGCGGATGCGCAAGGCATCTGCCGTTTCCGCAAAGGCTTTGCGGCCTTGAAAATTGAAGGTATTGCGCGGCGTGAAGTGCTGCACGGGTACATCCTGCAGCCTGTCTTCCACAATGCCCCATTTTCCGTCAATCAGCGCGGGGCTTGCTCTGCCCGCGGCGGCGATATTCTGCAGCACCTCGCGGACGGAGGCGTCATAGTCGATGACTGCGTTAAATTCCCGCGCAGCATCGGCGCAGCGGCCGTGCCACGCGGTGATTTTATCAAGATCAATCCGGCTATCGCCTAAGGGCCGCGCATTGGCGCTGCCCTGCAGCACATGCCGGAACAGGCTGGCGGGGTTGGCGGTCGGCTGCTCCACCCATTCCGTTCCCGTCCAGTCCGGCAAAATTGACGTCACGACGCCGTTGAAGCGGTCAATCACGCCACTCAGCTGGTCGGTCGCCTTGATGCGGAGGGCGGTCACGGCAAGGCCTTGCATTTTAATCGGCGCGGCATAGCGGATGGTGCGCAGCGCCGTCCAGCTGGTTTCATCAAAAATCTTGTCACTATCGCCGGCATCTTCCGTCACGCGGCGAACGCGCACATCATACTGCCCACGCGGCACTTTAAAGGATATGTTCTGGCGCAAGGCGGACGTCTGCTTGCCGGTAATCTCGATACCCGGGAACTGCAGGCCCCCAGCGGCGACGGTGAATTGGTTTGTATCGGGGCCAGTGCTCACCGCAAAGTCACCGGAAGATTCAAAGCTGTTGCTGGCCCATCCCGCATCGCGGGTATCTGTCAGCACATTCGTGCCGTCGGAGTGTCGCTCCACAAGCGCGAGGGAAATTTTACCTGCGGGCGTCGCAGGAATATTTGGCGCATCGTCAAGCACGGGTCTGAAATCTGTGCCGCGCAGTACGGTAATATCTCCGCCCGCGCTGTCCATGACAATACGGTCGGTACGGCTGGTGGCAGATGTTACGCCGAGCTTGTGATATGGCGCGGCCGCCGCCGCCAAAGTAACGACGCGGGTCGTGAAAGACTTGTAATCGTTCCGGCCTGCGCTCCAGTTACTGGTGCCGGTGGGCGCATATTGCACTTCAACGCGCACCGTCTGACTTAAGCGGTTGCCTTTGGCGCCAAATTTTACCAATCCGCGCGGCAGCGTCATATCAAGGCTGATCTCGTCAGCATCAACTTCCGTGGTGCGCGTGATATAGCCTGCGGCGGCGGTCGCGTTGACGGCGAGGTCGTTTTGCAGCACGGCATTGGCGTAGAGGGTAAGGGGCGCATCCTCCGCATAGCCTTCCCGCGTCTCAATTTCCACGCCGTCGAATTCGGTTATCGGCGTTTCACCGATTTTAAGCTCGCTAATGTGCAGCGGCCCATAACCCCAGACGAAAAGCAGGCGCAG
>JBBQWK010000026.1:0-10881 GCA_038210695.1 Alphaproteobacteria bacterium | reverse complement strand
GAGGTGGAGATCACATTGACGATGCGGCCAAACTGTGCCGCTTTCATGCCCGGCACCAGCGCCTGCACCAGTACCTGCGCCATCATCAAATGCTGCGCGAAAATAGTGGCGAAGTCATTGACGGATGCTGCAAGCGCCGGTCCCGGTGGCGGGCCGCCGCCGTTATTGACGAGGATGTGGATAGCGCCTGTACTGTCGGTATATTTTTGCACCTGCGCGCCGACTTCACGAAAATCCATGAAGTTGGCGGCAATATAATCGTGCTGCTGGCCGGCGTCATTTTTAAGCGTGGCAAGAGCGGCCTTCAGTCCCTCCTCCCCGCGCGCCATAAGGATAACCGACGCGCCGAGCGCGGCAAGTTCCTGCGCCGCCGCAAGGCCGATGCCTTTGCTGGCGCCACAGACGAGCGCGCGCTTGCCCTTGAGGTCGAGATTCATGGCCACAGCCCCTTATATTTTGCGTTGCATGGTTTTAGCATGAAACCACAGCGGGCAAAAGCGCGGCAGGATTTACATAGAACGGGAAAAATCAGTTCGGCAGGATCAGTTTGACCGTGCCGGTTGCCCCGTCCAGCGTCAGCCAGACCTTGCCGTGCTTCAGGCGGGCTTCAATGGTGGCGAGGAAATCGGGGCCAAGGCCGGTCACGCAAGGGATGCCCTGTTCCCGTGCCACGGTGCAGGCGTGTGACAGCGCGCCGCCTTCCGCAAACAGCAAGCCGGATGCGTGTTCGAATACTTCCACCGTTTCCGGTCGCGCGCGGGGGAAGACGAGGATGGGGAATTCGGCGGGGTCGAGCACCGACAGGCTGGCGGTAGCGGAGCGGAGGTAAATGGCGGCACCGGTCACGCTGCCGGCACAAACAGGCAGGCCCTGCCACTGCGTTATGGCGGTATCCGGTACCACGGCCTCCGGCGCTGGCGCATCCGCCGGCGGCTCGTCCCAGAAAAATTCCGGCGCTTGTTGCGGGTGGGTGGTTTCAACGCGATGCGGAAAAACTTCTGCCCATGCGGGTGACAATTGTGTGCGGCGTTTCTGGATCGCCTGCACCTGCCCCACTGTTTTGCGCACCGTGACGGGCGCGGCGGCGGGTGTTGCCAGCCAGTTGGCAAGGTCCTGCGGCGTATGTGCGGGCAGGCGCAGCAGTATGGCCTGCAGTGCAAGGCCAAGCGCCGTGCTTTCAACAAGCCGGTCATCGCGCGTGGCCGGTAGCGGTGCGGTGGTAGAGCTTGTTATATAGCGCTCCGTCTTCCACTGGCTGCGCAGCAGCGCGGGAAGTTTGAGAAGGTTGTTGATTGCCTGATAGGCATAGCCCCCGCCCGCAGCCTGTCCCACGCCAATCCAGCCACAGCTGACCATATGCACCAGCTGCGTCCAGTTGATGTAGGGCAGCCCTTTATGCCAGCGCACCATGGGCGTTTCCCGTGCGGCAAGCCCCAGCAGCGCCGCTGCCCTGCGCCAGACGGAATTTTCATTCGTCGCATCGTAAATATCATTGAACGCCTCCTGTTCCGCCGGCGTAAAGCTGGCAGGGAGCGAGGCGTCATCGGGAAATTTAAGCCAGAGTGTCGACATGCTATTTCGATCCGCGCGTGAGGAGATGGACACCGCCATAGGCCGCGACGCCATGCGGCGTGGTGATATAAAGAATATCGCCGTCAAAAGCCGGCGGCACATAAGCGCCCTTCCCCACATTGAAGCGGCGGATTTCCGTGCCGTCTTCGGCGTTCATGATGCTCACAATACCATCGGTAGTGAGGGCGGCGAGCAGCGGTGGCACGGTATCGTCCCGCAAGGTTGCCGGCGCATCGAATTCTTTGCCGAGTGGGACATGCCAGACGATTTTGCCATCTGCGGTATTCAGCGCCACAATCTCCCCCGTCTTCAGCGTATGGATGACGAGGTTTCTGGCGCGCAATACGCCAGCCTCGGGCAGCGGCAGCCCCGGCAGCGCCGCGGTCCAGAGCAACTTGCCGGATTTTGTCACCGCATGCGACCAGCCGCGATCCGTCGCCACTTGCGGCCCCACCTGCCCGATGGCGGTCGTCAGAAGCAGCGTATCGGAAGGTCCTGCCTGCGGGGAGCCCATGGTATTGCCGGGCAGCGTCAGTTTCCATGCTGCCTTGCCGGTATCGGGGTCGAGCGCGAAAAATTCCGCGCCGACTTTTGACTCATCCGGCTGTGCGGAGGCGTAGAGCGTGCCGCCTTCCAGCAGCGGCGTCGCATCAATATGTCCGACGGGGTTATGCCACAGCACATTGCCGTTGCGTGTATCGATAGACCAGATGCCTTGCGACCCGGCGCAGGTCCAGAGGCGGTTGTGCGCGGCATCCAGCGTAACAGCAGATTCCAGATGGCTGCGGAACTGGCGTCCCCACAGCGGTTTGCCGGTCGCAACGTCAAAAGCCGTCAACGCGGCGGCGGGCGCGGTGTGCAGACCTTCGCCGATAAAAGCGGTTTTGCCATCGGCGGTGACAGGATTGGTGAAGATGGGTTCATGCTTCGTCATGGACCAGAGTAGTGCGCCGTCCTTTCGCGCCCGCGCCTCGATGCGGCCTTCATAGGTGCCGAACAAAATGCGGTCACCGGTAAAGACGGGGCCGGACAGCGGCTCGTCTTTTGTTTTGACCGACCAGATTTTTGAAAACTCTGTATAAACGGGATCTGCACCAGCGGGCGTCAGTGCGGCAAATGTTTTAACCGGCGGCAAATCGGCGGCGGCGATCAGCCTTGTGCCTTCTTCAACCGTCGGGCGATGCATATAGCCCCAGCCGTAAATGCCGGCGGCGGCAACGAAACAGACGATTGCTATCGCGGAAATGCGTTTGCTGTGACGCCGCCAGAATGCGACCTGGGTGGCGCCGGCCAGCGCGCCGACGGCTGTCAGCAGCCAAGGCAGCAATTCCACCATCGGGATAAAGGCCGGAAATATATGCAGGCGGCCGCCAAGGCGGGGAAACGGCGGCAGGCGTTTGTGCGGCTTCTGGTCCATGATTCACCCTATCTTCCAATATAAGACGATGCAAGATGCGCGAAGCTTGGCAGCAAAAACCAGCCAGCAAATTCAAGGCTATAACGGCTACTTATTGACCATTCTAAAGAATTATAGCAATAATAGGTAATTAGCTATTTGGTTAAATATAGGGGTGCGACATGACACGCAAAAAGACGGTTGAAGTCCTCTACGACGGGCAATGCCCCATTTGCACCAGCTATTGCACGGCGATCACGCTGAAAGATGCTGGCGAAAAACTTGTGCTTGTCGATGCGCGGGAACTAGGCCCGCTGCTGGCGGCCGTCACAGCCAAAGGTCTTGATATTGATGAAGGCATGGTCGTGCGGGTAGATGGCGGTGACATTCGCTATGGCGCAGATGCTGTCCGCGCGCTGTACAACCATATCAACCCGTCCCTGCCGGAGCGCCTGCTGTTCCGCTCCCGCCGCGTGGGGAACATGACGTATCGCGTCGCTAAAACCGGCCGCAATGTTTTGCTGCGGGTATTGGGCATCAGTAAAATCCGCAACCTTGCCCCGCCGCCTTAAGCGCCGATTTCTTTCGCCGCAATTTCTTCCGTCATCAGGTTGCGCACGGTTTTTTCCAGTTCGGAAATATCCACCGGCTTCGGCATGATGGCATCTGCGCCAAGCCGCGCCGCCATCTGCAAAAAATCCGCCGCCTTGCTGCGCCTTCCGCCGGACATGGCGACAACGCGGATGCCGGGGTGCAGACGGCGAATATCTAAAATCACCTCCAGTCCCTCTTTCCGCGGCATGATAAGGTCGGTGATGACGACCAGCGGCCGCTTGCCCTGTTCCAGATGGTTCATGGCTTCCTGTCCGTCGCGGGCCTGCAGCACCTCGAAGCCGCATTCTTCAAGGTTTTCGCAAAGCGTGGTGCGGACCTGATCGTCGTCATCGACGACCATGATGGTGGATTTATTATCCATGTACTGTCTCCTTTGCTGAAATGTCGGCCGCCCCGTCGCGGGGCAGGTAAATGCGGAAGATGGTGCCGGCGCCGGGCGTGCTGTCGACCTGAATATGCCCGCCTGATTGACGGATAAAACCATAGACCATGGAAAGGCCAAGACCCGTGCCCTCGCCCGCCGGCTTCGTTGTGTAGAAGGGCTCGAAAATACGCTGGCGCACGCTTTCCGGCATGCCCTCGCCGTTGTCTGCAATGGCGATTAAGACGTAACTGTTGGGCGACATTTCCGGATAGGCGATCAGGTCGTTGGCGGTGAGGTTCACATTTTCTGTTGTAATATCCAGACGTCCGCCCTTTTTCATCGCATCGCGGGCGTTGACAGCAATATTGATGACGGCATTTTCAAACAAGCCGGTATCAACGCGGATGTTGCCGATATCCTCCGCGAAATGCTCCCGCACCTCGATCGTCTCGCCGAGCGTGCGCTTCAGCAGCAGCAGCGTATCAGCAATGCAGCGGTTGGGGTCAAACACAACTTCCTTCAGCTCCCGCTGCCGTGTGAAAACCATCAGGTGGCGGACAAGGTCGGCCCCTTTGCGCGCCGCAGTTTCAATCGCCTCGACTTTCGGCCCCAGTTTTTCCTGCGCCTCCGTCCCAATATTCGGCAGGCGGCGCAGCATCAAGTGCGTATTGCCCAGAATGACGGTGAGCAGGTTGTTGAAGTCATGCGCGATGCCGGAGGTGAGCTGGCCAACCGCATCCATCTTCTGCGCATGGCGCAATTTTTCATCCGTCTGCAGCCGCGCCCGCCGAAGGTCGAATATCTCCCGTGCCTTGATCAGCGCGATGTTCAGCGTATCGGCGGAAATATTGTCCTTGATGATATAGTCGTGCGCTCCCCAGCGCAGCGCATCCGTCATCACGCCCTCACTCCCCTGCCCGGTCAGCATGACGACGGGACAGGGCATAAGGTCGGCATCAAGGTCGTAGAAACGCTTCAAAAAGGCGACGCCGTCCATATCCGGCAGGCGGTAATCAAGAAACAGGCAGTCAAACCGCTGCGCCGCCAGCAGCGCCGCGCCAGCCTCTCCCGTTGCCGCTTCCTGCACGCGGACATTGAGGTGCGGGCGCGATACGTAGCGCCGTATTGCCATACGATCCAATGCATCGTCGTCTATCACAAGAATATCGGTGATGCCGCGGAGGCCTGTCATGGCAGGTCCACAATGCGCGAATAATGCTCGAGCAGGCTTGCGGTATTTAGGTATTCTGCGGCGTAGCCGTACAAGACGATGTCACCTGCGATATTATGCTCGTAGGCGCGCTCTTTATCCTCATGCGCCTTCGAGGTGGTGAGGACAAAGACAACGGCATCCCGTGTGACAGGGTCTTTACGCGCCTCTTCCAGAAATTCGAGCCCGTTCATGCGCGGCATGTTGATGTCGAGCAGAACAAGATAGGGTTTGGGCACGGAAACGCCATCACGCAATTTTTCCAGCCCCTCCATGCCGTCGCTCGCGACCACAAGATCATCGCCGATGCCGCCCTCCCGCAAGGCGCGGCGCACCGCCATCACATCCACCTGATCGTCATCGATAACCAATATCGTCACCTTCCGATCTTTTTTATCCAGCATGCTTTTCCTTCCTTTCCACCGGTGTTCGGGGCCATTCGAAATGTATGCAGGTGCCGCGCTTGCCGTCCGATTCCACCCAGACACGGCCGTCCTGCCATTCAATAAGTTTCTTGATGATCGCCATGCCAAGGCCGCTGCCCTCCACCTTGTCGCGCGGCTTTAAGGTCTGGAACAGCCCGAAAACGCGCTCGTGGAATTCGGGCGGAATGCCGGGACCGTCATCCTGCACGATGAATTCGACATGGTCGCGGAACTGGTTCGCCTTGATCGTTACCTTGCCGTTTTTCCTGTCATGGTGCTTGATCGCGTTGGTGATGAGGTTGGTGAATATCTGCTCCAGCGGCGTACGCGGCGAGGTCAGCACCGGCATCATCCCCTCGCATTTAATCTCGAAATTCTCGCCCCAGGGGTTCAGCTTGGTGATTGTGCTGATGAGCTCGAAGGTATCAATGCTGCGTGCTTCCTCCACCACATGCCCCGCGCGCGAATAGCGCAAAATATCATCGAGCAGTGTTTCAAGGCGCGTGACGCGGCTGTGCAGCATGGCAAAATTTTCCTTCACCTCCGGCGTCATCACGCCCGCCATATCCTCCGCAATCCATTTGGCAAGATTATCGATGCCGCGCAAAGGCGCTTTCAAGTCGTGGGAGGCGATGTAGGCGAATTGCTCCACCTCCCGCGCGTAGCGGCGCAGCTCGTCCTCGGTTTTCAGGCGGCTGGCGATGCTTTCACGAAAGCTGATGATGCCGGCAACTTCACCCTTCAGGTTGCGCCACGGCCGGCCTTCATAGCGGATGTAATCACAGCCGCCGTCCGCCCTTGTCACGCGCAGCTTGTCATTGATGACGGTTTCGCCATTCAGGATACGCTGCACGGTGTTGCGCGCATCGGGGTTGTCGCGCAGGTAATCGGGGAAAAGTTCATAGTGGTTGCGGCCGGTGATATCAATATCGCCAAGACCGGAATCATGCAGCCATTTGGTGCTATAGGCGACATAATTGACATCCCTATCGAACATGGCGAGGGAGACGGGGGCGTCTTTGAAAAAGACCTGCAGCAGCGCTTCCTGCTCCGCAGCCGTGTTGCTTCTGCTGTCATTTTCGCGCAACAGCGCGCGGGCTTCCGCCTTTTTCAGCGCGCGCAGCAGCAAGGCGGTTGTAATTGAAAACACGCATAGCAGCGCCGCGACAATTGCCCAGACATAGTCCATGGGCGGCGCGGCTACTGCAGGCGGGCTAGTCAAAAAAGCGGGGGTCATCTGGGTTCTTGCGGTTTTTAAAGACGGTTTATTGGCGTCTGTGAAACGCCCCTACCCCACCAGCTTTCAGCAAAACGGTGGAAATCTGGTTAAGAATTTTTGACCCGCACAGCGCGGCAAATTGCTGGGCATTCACCCGTATTCAGGCGGCAGAATTTAATCACGACAATTCAGCAGAGAGCCACCGCACCCTGCATACAAATCGCCACAAAAATAATTTTTGAAATTCCGCAAGCGGCATCAACTGAATATCAGTGGCCGGCGCCTTCTTCAAAGAAATTCACCACAACACCGACGCCCTGCTGCGCCTGTTCGTTGTTGTAGTAAAAGTGCATATGCACAGCTTCTTTCTGGCGCATCAGCGGGTTCTGGTCGGACTTCGGAATATAAGGGAAGCCCATTTCGGTGTCATAGCCGCGGTCGTTCAGGTAGGCCTTGACCTTGCTGCAGACGATGTTGGCAATCTCGCAGGCGAGGTCTTCATGGACGGGGTTGCTGGCGAGGTAATCCTTGCTGAAAATCAGCGCCGCCGCCTGCAACAGCAGGTCGAAGTCAAAGCGGAAGCAGAATTCGAGATGGGTTTTGCCACGGTGCAGCTTGACGGAGGAGAAAACGCTTTTCGCAGGCTCCCCCGACATTTGCTTGGCAAGCGCCTCGGCAGTCACCGACTGGCCGAACATGCTGGTGAAGGTATCAACCACCGTGGCGCTGACAAGGTCGGAAATCTGCGTGCGCTCGTCGGGAATGTTCTTTTTCATGCGGCTTGTTCCTTAGCCCGTCTTGGTCGCGCGGTTGGTATTGATCCAGGCAACAACCTTTTCGACCTTTTCCTTGAAGGTCACGGGCGAAATCGGCTTGGTGATATATAATGTCGCGCCAGCCTTCACGGCTTCGCGCACATAGCGCTCCTGGCTTTCGGCGGTGACCATGACGAAGGCGATATGGTCATATTTGCGGTCTTCCCTGTATTCCTGCATGAGCGCATAGCCGCTTTTGCCGGGCATGTTCCAGTCGAGGAAGACGATGTCGTAATTGGTGGCGGCAATTTTGTCCTGCGCTTCCTGGCTGTTGGAAGCGACCTCGATACCGGTAAAGCCGAGGTTGACTAGTTGAACCTCAATAAGCTTGCGGACGACAAGATTGTCGTCAACGACCAGTACGCGGAGTTCGGGAATATTAGCTGCGGACATTCAAAAGCACCTCTGACCTGTATTACTATATAATATCAGACAATAAGAAAAGCTTAATCCCGCCTATCCCCCTCAAACTGCTGGTTTTTCGAGGGACGATCTGTTGTTCCGTAAATTCTGCCAGCGGATCAGCGCAAACAGGATGCCGCCCGCAACAATCGCCTCAAGCGACGCCGGCAGCACGTTCAGCGTGTAATCATCGAACGGCGTGGGGAAGTAGTAGGCGGCCGTTTTGACGATGTCCGGCACCGTGCCGGCAACACCGGAGCGCATCATGTTGATCAGCCAGTACCAGACCTGCACCTTGATGGAGGCGGTGGAAAAATGCAGCGTCGGCAGCAGCAGGTACACAAGAACGTAATAGGACACGATTTTAAAGGCGGCATTGCGGCCATCGCCGGTGCGGAACACCGCGTGGACGATAAACCCGTCGCGCAAGGCGAACATCATCATCGAGAGCATCAGCCCGCCGGTCGCCATACTGCCGAGGAAACCCGCTTGGTCCGGCACCCGTGACAGGGTGAAGAAGTAGACAATCAGCATGAAGGGGACGGAGACAATCCATTTATGCGTATTTTCGAAAGCCTTCATCAGCCGCCCCTGCTGAACGTAGCCGACAAAGCGCGCGTATTTGCGTGTATCCGCCGCCTCGAAGACCATGACGGCATAGGTGAGGAAGGTCATCAGCGAAAAGATGCCGAGCAGCTGGCCGGGATAGGCCGCCGCCATCGGGTCCGTCAGGCCAAGGCAGTAAATAAGCAAAGTGCCCATAAATCCCGCCCAGCCGATCGGCGTTGTGCCGTACATCAGCTCCGACCGCGCGATGCGGTAGCTGCCGAACAGGAACCAGAACAGGAAGAACGACAGGCTGGCGGTAATAAAGACTTCCGCGCTGATATCCCAATGGAACCACCGATAAACCGGATGCCTCTCGAAAACCGAGACGCTAAAGCTGTGCGACAGGCCGAATTTTTCCGACAGGTCACGCGACACTTCCACCGCGATATTGCTGAACACCATATAGGAAGCAATCACACCGGCGATAAAGGCGTTGCCGGGGCGCGGCTGGCGGTGCTTGCCGGTGCGGCCCGCAAAAGCCGTCATGGCGATCAGCGAGACGAGGAAGCTTAACGACTGGCCGATGAGTCCCGCGAACAGCAGGTAAAGGCTGGCAAAGAACAGGTCATGCATATTCGCCGTCTGCGTCAGCGGTATGGCAGCGCCCACCGCCAGCGGCGGCGTGTAGAAGCCGAAAATATAGACAAAAATTGCCAGCGTCAGCAGGCCGAAGTACCAGACATAGGATGTACAGCCGAGGAACTTTCCAATCACCAGCTGCGCCGGCGTGATGGAAGACATCCGCTGGAAATCCCAGGTATTGGTGCGCAATTCTTCCTGTACTGCCGATGACGCCTCAAAGCAGCCCCACAAAACGGTGACGACGATATAGATGCTAACCAGGCTGTAGACCAGAATATAGCTGCTGACCTCGCGGGTCAGGTTGATGGCGGTGACCGTCAGCAACAGCAGGAAAACAGGTGCCACCGCCAGGCGGAAGGCCGAAAATTTCAGCCAGATGTTGCGGTGGAATTCAGGCGTGAGGATATATTTCATGGCGTTAAATCCTTCCCGCCGTCAGGTCCATATACGCATCGGACAATGTATGCACCGTACCGCTGAAGGTATAAACCGGTACTTGCGCCTTGATCAGCGTTTCCAGCAACTGCTGCTGTTCCGCGGTATTGCCGGTGAATTCGCATTTCACAATATCACCGTCAGTCGAAATAACGCGCAGCTTCGGCTGCTTCATCAGGAAATCCATCTGCGCCGTGCCGATATTGGTGATGCCGATATCCAGCGTACGCGCCGCCGTTTTGGCGTATTCCTGAAGCTTCACCTGCTCCGCCACGCGGCCGTCTTTAATCACCAGCATGTCGGTGCAGTAATCTTCCAGCTCGTTCAGAATATGCGACGACACGATGATGGTCTTGCCGTTCTTGTGCAGCCGGCGGATCATGCGCGACAAGGCGATGCGGGCGTCAGGGTCCATGCCGGATGACGGCTCGTCCAGTATCAGCAGGCGCGGGTCGTGGATGAGGGCAAGGCCGACGCCGAGGCGCTGGCGGTAACCGCGCGACAATGTCTGCGCTTTCTGGTCGAGGATATGGTCGACGCCGACTTCAACCGCGACATCCAGCACCTGCTTTTTAATATCAAGCGCCGAGACGTTCTGGCACCAGGCCATATAGGTGAGGCACTGGCGGAGGGAGAGGCCTTCATAAAGTCCGAAGAAGTCGGAAAGATAACCCGTCATGTGGTACACATCGCGCGGATGGTCGGATACATCAAGACCGCCGATGGTGATCTTGCCGCTCTGCACTTTTTCGAGCGCCACCATGCAGCGCAGCAGCGTGGTCTTGCCGGCGCCGTTGGGGCCGACGAGCGCGGTGACGCTGCCCTGGTCGATGTCGAAGGACACATCGTGAAGCACCCGTTTTTCAGGATACTCGAAGTTAAGGCTCTCGACCTGGACCATTTTCATATTGTGAAACTCCCGATTCATCCTTGATGCTAACAGTCCGGCCTTGGATTATACACAGCTGTTAATCAAAATAGTGTGGCTGCCCCTGCCCGCCCATGATATGAGAAAAATTATGTCCTCCGGCCTCGATATTAAATCTGTCAGCAAGGTATTCGCGCATCCCTCCGGCGATGTGCGCGCGGTGGATGACGTCAGCGTCAGCATCCGCCCGAACGAGTTTTTTACCCTGCTCGGCCCCTCCGGCTGCGGCAAAACGACACTGCTGCGCATGATTGCGGGGCTCGAGCTGCCCAGCAGCGGCCATATGCTGCTGGACGGGCAGGATATTGC
>JBBQWK010000025.1:0-10936 GCA_038210695.1 Alphaproteobacteria bacterium | reverse complement strand
ATGACGTCATCATCACCCATTTTGTCGCTCCGCCGGGCGCCGCCACCCTGCCGGTCTATATTTTCGCCAAGGTCCGCAAGGCGATCACGCCGGAAATTAATGCCATTTCCTCCCTCCTCCTGATGTTTTCCATTCTGGTTGTGGTAAGCTCATATCTGCTGAACAGAAAAAAGACGGTGTAACATGCGCGCTTTCCTCCCCTCCCTTCTTGCAGCCTTTATTCTTCTGGCGTCGCCCATGGCACATGCGGAAGACGCGCCGAAACTGTATCTGTTTACCTGGGACACCTATGCGGATGACGACCTGTTCAAACAGTTCGAAAAGGAAACCGGCATCAAGGTTGTTGCCGATATTTATTCCTCCAACGATGTACTGCTGGCGAAGCTGAAAAGCGGCGCGGCCTATGATGTGGTGGTGCCCTCCGGCAACTACGTTCCCCGCCTGGTAGCCGAAAAACTGCTGCAGCCGCTGCCGGATGATACGCGTAAATTTGGCGACAGCATGGCAAACGTGGTCATGCACCCCGAATACGACAAGGATAATACCTATGTATTACCCCTGTTCTACGGCACGACCGGCATTGCCGTGAACACGAAACTGACGGATGAAAACATCACCAGCTGGAAACAGTTCTTCGACCGCCCTGCGGATGCCAAAAAGAACATCGGCGTATTGGATGACGTCGGCACGCTGATGGATGTTGCATCCCTGAAAGTCGGGAAGCCCTATTGCGATTCAACGCCCGATACCTTGAAGGAAATTCAAGCCATGCTCAAGGCTCAGAAGCCTTTTGTGAAGGTCTATGGCTCGACCGGCTATACCGAACACCTCGCGGCAAATGAAGTTGCCGTACAAATGGCGTGGAGCGGTGATGCCTTCAAGGCTCGCCAGCAAAACCCCGCCATTAAATACATCTACCCGAGCGAGGGTATAGAGGTCTGGACGGATAACCTTGCGATTCCGGTGAGTGCAAAAAACCTTGATGCCGCGAAAAAATTCATCGCCTTCGTGCTGCGGCCCGATGTGCAGGCAACGTATTCCGCCTTCACCGGCATGCCGCCGTCGCAAGCGAAGTCGTCGGAGGCTTTGTCAGCTGACTTGAAAGCCGCGCCGGAACTGAATATCCCCGCCACCGCCAAGCCCGTTGTTTCCATGGCCTGCCCGCCGAATATCAACAAGCTCTACCAGAAAATCTGGGAAAGCGTGCAGAAGTAAATGGTCGCACGGGTCCTGATCATCGGGGCTTACGGCAATTTCGGCGGGCGCATCACGCGTGCGCTGGCGGCGGATAAAAATATCAAGGTGCTGATTGCCGGACGCTCGCAGGCGAAATGCGAGGCACTGGCGCGGGAGCTGCAAAGCTCGCCCAACCTGCCGCTGTTCCATATGCTCGACATTACCAAAGACCTCGCCGAGGTGCTGGCGCATTTAAAGCCGGATATCACCATTCATACATCCGGCCCGTATCAGGGGCAGGGCTACGCGGTTGCCGAAGCCTGCCTTGCGGCTGGTAGCCATTACATCGACCTTGCCGATGGCCGCGATTTTGTAGCCGGCATCGGCCGGCTGGATGCTTTGGCGAAATCAAAAAACCTCAGCGTTATCACCGGTGCCAGCTCTGTGCCCTGCCTTTCCGCTGCGGTCATTGATCATTACCTGCCGGCATTCAAAGCGATAGAATCCGTCGACTACGGCATCAGCACCGCCAAGGCGCGAAACCTTGGAATCGCTGCGGCGCGTGGTGTTTTGAGCTATGCCGGAAAAAAGTTCGGCCTCTTGAAAGATGGCGCGTCAACCGATGTTTACGGCTGGCAGGAGTTGCGCTTCCACAATTTCCCCGGCATCGGCCTTCGCGCGTTGAGCAACTGCGACGTGCCCGATCTGGCGCTCTTTCCGGCGCGGTATAAAACTTTAAAAAACATTCGCTTTGGCGCGGGTCTGGAATTCGGCTGGATGCAGATGGGACTTAGCTTCGCCGCCTTTCTGGTGCGTCGCGGGATCTTGAAAAATCTGGACAGCTATACAAGCCTGATGCTGAAAATCGCCAAGCCGTTTGACGCTTTCAGTAGGGGCAAAAGCGGGTTTTTCATGCGCCTTTCGGGCGCGGGCCGTGACGGTCAGCCTAAGGCGCTAACATTTTATTTACTAGCGGAAGAAAATGACGGCGCATATGTACCCGCTATGCCGGCTGTTATCTGCGCGCAGAAACTGGCGTCAACCACCAAGCCTGCGGCTGGCGCTTATCCCTGCATGGGTATCGTGACGCTCAAGGAATATCTGGCGTCGCTCTCCACCCGCAAAATCACCTTCGCCGAAGAGGATTAAACTTTCTTCTTCGCCGATGCCGGCTTCACCGTATCCACCCAGCCACCGCCGAGGGATTTGTAAAGGTTGATCGCGGCTTCCAGTGTTTCAAGGCGCACAGACGCATAGGCATCTTCCGCTGCAATCAGCGTCCGCTGCGCATCCAGCATGGTCTGGTAATCGCTGGAGCCTGCTTCATACAACCCGCGCGACAGTTCGTAGCTTTTGCGCGCCTGCGTCACGGCTTCGCCGAGGGCGCTGTGGCGTTTCTTCGCGGTCTGGACGGAGGTGAGAGAGTCATTCACTTCCTGCAGCGATGTCAGCACCGTCAGGCGGTAATTCTGCGCCAACTCAACCTGCCGCGCCGTGGCAAGGTCAACACCGCCCTGCAGTTCGCCGCCATGGAAGATGGGCGCCAGCAGCGATGCCGCGACGGAGAAAGTCGTCGAGGCGGGATTGATGATAGGGTCGAAGGCAAAACCGCCGCCCGCCGACAGATTAATCGTCGGGAAGAAGGCCGCGCGCGCCGCGCCGATATCCGCATTGGCGGCGACGAGCGCTTCTTCCGACGCTTTAATGTCCGGCCGCTGCTCCAGCACTTCTGCCGGTTGCGATACGGGTATGGACGGCACATGCATGCCTGTCAGCGATTTGTTTTTCAGGCCAAGGTTCTGCGGCGCCTTGCCAAGAAGAATGGCAAGCGCGTTTTCCGCCGCGTCTTCCTGCTGCTGCAGCGTGGCAAGGCTGGCTTGCGCCGTGGCGAGGGCGGATTTCTGCTGCGACACGTCGAGCAGCGACACGGAGCCTGCGTCATAGCGGGCTTGCGCGATTTTCAAAATCTCGCGGAAAATGCCGATGTTTTTCTGCGACAGCGCCACGCGCTCCCGCAGGTCGAGCAGTGAGAAATAACCATCCGCCACATCGCCCATAACGACAAGGCCGAGGGCGTCATAGCTGTACTGGCTGCCACGCACGCCGGCTTCCGCCGCCGTCACCGCCGCGCGGTTGGCGCCGAAAATATCCAGTTCGTAGCCGACAGCAACGCCAAGGTTGCTGTTGCTGCTAAAGCGGTTGGAGCCGCTGCCGGTCGGCTGGAAGCGGTCAGCACCCGTGGAAACCGTTGCATCAACCGACGGCAGCAGGCTGCCACCCGCGATGCGCAGCTGCGCCCGAGACTGGTTGACCCGCGCCATGGAGGCTGCGAGATCAAGGTTATTATCGAGCGCTTCCGCCATCAGGCCGTTCAGCTCGTCGCTGTTGAAATTGCGCCACCAGTCGGCGTTGATGTGGAGGGCCGCGCCGGGCGCGCCGTGCTTCCAGGCTTCCGGCACTGCCGTCTCCGGTTTTTTAAACTGGGGGATCAGCGAACAGCCCGACATTGTCAGGACGATCAGCAGCGCGGTTAAAGTTTTTTTCATGTCTCAACTACTCCAATATTAGTCCCGAATTCTTATTCCGACGATAGCGCGACCACAGGGTCAAGGCGTGCCGCTTTGCGCGCCGGCAGGTATCCAAACAGCAGCCCCGTCATCACCGCCGAGGTAAAGGCGAGGATGGAGGGCATGGGCGCGAAACTCACCCCGACATCAAACAGCGATGCGCCCCAGCCCGCCGCAAAACCGATGCCAAGACCAAGAAGCCCGCCGATAACGCAGACCACGGCGGCCTCGATATTAAACTGCAACATGATATCGCGCATCCGCGCCCCTGTCGCCATACGAATGCCGATTTCGCGGGTGCGTTCCGTTACGCTGACAAGCATGATGTTCATAACCCCGATGCCGCCGACGAGCAGCGAGATGGCGGCGACCGCGCCGAGCAGAATGGTCAGCGTATTCTGCGCCGTCGTCGCCATTTCGATAAAAGAGGCGGAGTTGAGCACGTGGAAATCTTCCGTCCGGTGGCGGGCGGTGAGCGTTTGAGTAATCGCATCCTGCGTTGCATCCATATCGTCCATGCTTTCAACCTTGACGTTGATGCTGTTGACGTAAGTCTGGCCAAACAAGCGCACAAGCCCCGTTGTCAGCGGCACGAACACCGCATCATCCTGATCGCCGCCCCAGGGCATGGAGCCTTTGGCCGCCAGAATGCCGATGACCTGAAAAGGGATATTGTGGACGAGGATATATTTGCCAAGCGGATCATCCCCGTTCGGGAATAATGTGTTCACGACCGTCTGTCCGATAACGGCGACGGAGGCATTGCCCTTCATATCGCGGTCGGTAAAGAAATTGCCGCGCGCCAAGGGCCAGTTGCGCACCGCCGGCATGGAGGGATCAACGCCCGAAACGGACGTCGCATAGTCAATGTTACCCGCACGCAAGGTCTGGCGACCGCGCCGCTCCGACATCACTTCATCAACGTTCGGTAGCGCCGTCAGCGCCGCCGCATCATCCGGCGTCAGCGTCACAATATCACCGCCGCCACGGAAACCTGCCATGCCCGGCTGGATCATGATGAGGTTCGTGCCCATGGAGCTGATCTGGTCGAGGACTTTTTGCTTCGAGCCATCGCCAATCGCCATCATGGTAACGACGGCAGCAACGCCGATGATGATGCCGAGCAGCGTCAGCATCGTGCGGAAGACGTTGACGCGAAGGGCGCCCGCCGCAGTTTTGAAAGATTCAACAATCTCTGTCAGCAGTTTGGGCGCGCGGTTCAGCCGCGCGGCCTGTACCGGCGCTGCCTGCGCAGGAGCTGTGGGCCTTGTGTCGTTATCAATTTTGCCATCATGAATGCTGATGATGCGTTCGGCGTTTTTGGCGACTTTTTCATCGTGGGTGATAAGAATAATCGTGCGGCCTTCGCTATGCAGTTTTTTGAGCAAGGCCATAACCTCCTGCCCGCTCTGGCTGTCGAGCGCGCCGGTGGGTTCATCTGCCAGAATAACGGGCGGATTGTTCATGAGCGCACGGGCAATCGCGACGCGCTGCTGCTGGCCGCCGGAAAGCTCCGACGGTAAATGGTCCATACGGCTGCCGAGGCCGAGACTGCCGAGCAGCTCGCCGGAGCGGCCTTGCCGTTCGCCCTTGGTCATGCCGTCGTAGACGCCGGGGATTTCAACGTTTTCCTGCGCGGTCGCCGTCGCCAGCAGGTTGTAGCGCTGGAAAATAAAGCCGAAGGTCTGGCGGCGGAGCGCTGCAAGTTCATCCGGCCCGAGATTTTCCGCTTCCTGACCCGAGACGCGGTAAACGCCGGAGGACGGGCGGTCAAGGCAGCCAAGAATGTTCATGAGTGTCGATTTGCCAGAGCCCGACTGCCCCATGATGGCGACAAAATCACCAGGCCAGATGGACAGCGTCACACCGTCCAGCGCCTTGACGGTGGTGTCGCCGCTTTCATAGTAACGGCAGATATTGTCGAGATGCAGAAGGGGTTCCATGATGCTTATTCCATCGCCGCGGCGAGATCGACCGGTCCCTTCTGGCGCTTCACTACTTTCAGCAGGGGCAGCAGCGGCACGGCTGCCAGCACCACAAACATCATAATGCGGAAGTCATTGAGGTATGCGATGGTCGCCGCCTGCTGGTTGACGATGCCGTCCAGATAGGCGAGACCTTGCGTGGAATAAACGTTGATCGCGGTCTGGGGAATAACATCCAGCATCGCGCGGCTGCTGCCCATGGGGCTGAGACGGCCTCCAAGCTCAAGGTGGTTGGTCTGGATAAAGCGCGCCAGCAGCGTCATCATGATCGAAATGCCGATGCTGCTGCCGATGTTGCGAACAAGGCTAAAAATAGCGGTCGCATCGTTACGGAAGTTTTTCGGTAAGGTTGCATAAGCGATGGTCGACAGCGGCACGAAGACGAAGCCCATGCCGAAGCCCTGCAATAAACCGGTGCGCGTCAGCATGCCTTGGGAAATGTTCAGGTTGAACAGGCTCATCTGGTAGAGCGAATAGGCGGTCATGAGAAGGCCGGCGAGAATAATAACGCGAACGTCGATTTTACCCAGCAAGCGTCCCACCAGCATCATTGCCACCATGGTACCAACGCCGCGCGGTGCAAGCACAATGCCGGTGGTCGCAACCGGATAGCCCATGAGGTTTTCAAGGTAGGGAGGCAACAGCGCCATGGTCGAGAGCAGGATGATACCGATGATGAAAATGAAAATCAGGCAGAAGCTGTAATTACGGTCCTTGAACATCGCAGGATCAATGAACGGCTTCTTCGCAGTCAAAATATGCGTAATGAACATGTAGAAGGAACAGATGGCGACGAGGCCTTCGATAACAATTTCAGGTTCCGAGAACCAGTCCTTCGACTGGCCACGGTCGAGCATCAGCTGCACGCTGCACAGGAAAAGACTGAGCAGCGAGAAGCCGAGAATATCGAACTTGCGCGCTTTATCCAGCACGGTTTCCGGCAGGAAGGCGACAATACCGACAGCCGCCATGATGCCGATAGGCAGGTTGATGAAAAAGACCCAGCGCCAGTTGTAGGATTCTGTCAGCCAGCCACCAATGGTGGGGCCGAGAATTGGCCCCAACATCACGCCGACGCCCCACATCGCCATGGCCTTGCCATGGTCCTTGGGCGGGTTGATATCGAGCAAGATTGCCTGGCTGAGCGGCACAAGACCCGCGCCGAAAACGCCCTGCAGCAGGCGGAACAAAACCATTTCCGGCAGCGACTGCGCGATACCGCAGAGCATGGAGGAAATTGTGAAGCCGATAACGCTGCCAAGGAACAGGCGCTTGCGCCCCAGTTTCGCTGCCAGCACCCCCGTTGGTGCCGTCATAACGGCAGCGGCGATGATGTAGGACGTCAATACCCAGGAGATCTGGTCTTGAGTTGCCGAAAGCTCCCCTTGCATATGCGGCAGGGCGACGTTGGCGATCGTGGTGTCCAGCGCCTGCATAATGGTCGCGAGCATGATGGAGATCGTGATGAAGCCTTTATTAAGGGGGGCCTCCTCCGTCTTCAGCTCCGGCTGTGCAGGTACTGCAGCGATTGTCATTGGCTATCGGCCACCTTGCTGCGCGAAAGATGGGGGTAGGAGCCTGTATCCACCGTCACATTGGCGGACATGCCGGTGCGGAGAGGCGGATCATTCTGCTGGCGGTCCGGCGCAATGCGGACGGCAATGCGCTGAACCACTTTCACCCAGTTACCGGTCGCGTTCTGAGCGGGCAGGACGGAGAATTCGGCGCCGGTTGCGGGGCTGATGCTGACAACCTTGCCCTGCCATTTATGATCGGGATAAGTATCGACATCAATCTCGACCGTCTGGCCTTCGCGCATGCGTGTCAGCTCGGTTTCCTTGAAGTTCGCCTCGATCCAGACGTCACCGTCCTCGACAACGCTCATGGACGGGACGCCGGCATGGGCATAGTCGCCGGTTTTGGGCATTTCGCCGGTTGTGCCGTCAACGGGCGCATGCACGACAGAACGGGCAAGGTTAAGCCCGGCCATATCAAGCGCGGCTTTTGCCGACTTATATAGAGGATGGTCAGCGGGCGTGATATCCGCACTGCCGCCAAGCTGGGCAAGGATGCTGTTCAATTCCTGCTGCAGCTGGGCAATTTTGGTGACGGTGATATCACGGGCATGCTGTGCATCTTCACGGCTTTGCTGCGAAACAGCTTCTTTCATGCTGGGGCCGGTCTGGCGGTTATATTCCAGCAACGCATAATCGGCGTCGCTTTGGGCGATTTTCAGCTCTTCCTGCTTCTGGCGGGCTTGTGCCTTCAGGTCTTCGACTTGGGTCACCACCGCGTTGAGGTTGGCGGTTGCACGGTCGACCTCGATCTTGAACTGCGCCGGATCAATGCTGAACAGCACATCGCCCTTGTGGACGGCCTGGTTGTCGCCCACCGTTACCGGCAGGATAACGCCCGAAATTTCCGGCGAGACCATGACCTTGTTAGCTTTGACATATGAATTGTCGGTCGAGATGTAGCGTCCGCTGAATATATAGAAGCCGCAGGTCACCAGAACGACCAGAAGCGGGCCGACGACGAGAAGCAGTTTGCGGGTTTGTTGTTTTTGATTGTCGGTCATGGCGGTTACTCCTGCCCTTCGGTGATGGCGAGGGGCGCTTCCTCGGTTTCGGCCATGTTGGCACGCATGCGATTGAGAATATCCATAAGCTGCTCCTGCTCTTTGGGGCTGATGCCTTCAAGAACAAGCTTCCGCGTTTCCGCGCCATAAGCGCAAAGCCGCTGGCGCAGCGGTTCGGCTTTGTCAGAAAGGAAAAGACGGACGGCTCTGCGGTCGGTAGGGTCAGGCTGGCGCTCGACAAGACTTGCCCCCTGCATCCGGTCAAGAAGGCGGGCAACGCTGATCGGCTGCATTTCCAAAATATCCGCAAGGCGCGCCTGACTGATACCGGGGTTGCGCCACAATACCATGATCGCGCGCCACTGCGCTTGCGTCATGCCCGTTACCTGTACGCGGCGGTTGTATTCGCGCCGCATCAGACGGGCAACGTCCTGCACCATAAAGCCGATATTCTCGACGCCGTTCTGATCTTTATTCATTGTTGATCACCTGATTCTTGCCCCTCAATATTATAAGCATACTTATATTATATCACCATATAGTAAGCAGAGAAGAAAAATCCAGAAATATCTACTTTATTTATATATTTCATATGCTTATTTCTTGAACTAGAGGCGGGGACCCATGTTGCGCATTTTCTTCGGCACGCCGGCGGCAGGGTCGGCTGAGCTGGCGGGCGCTTCTAGAATGACCTTGTCGCCCTCTGCCAGACCTTCCTTGACCTCCGCCATGGTGCGGTCCATCAACCCGACGAGGATGGTTTTTTCGGCGTCATCGCCGCTGCCTTGCGTCTTGATGCGGTAGGCCATAGCGCCGTCCTTGTCCTGCTTGGCAAGGTGCTTGCCGAGGGCGGCGACGGGCACCAGCGGCACGTCGGTTGCCTTGCCGATGATGAAGAACATTTGCGTGCTCATTCCGCTCATTAGCTGGTGATCTTCATTTTTCACATCGATCAGAACGTCGTACAAAACGACCTCGTTCACAATCTCCGGCGTCGGCAAAATCTGGCGCACAACGGCCGTCCATTTCCGCTGCGTATTGCCCAGCGTAGTGAAGTAAACCTCCCCGCCCACCTTCAGCTTCATGACGTCGGCTTCGGCGACTTGCGCCCGCACCGTCATCATGTCGAGATCGGCAAGGCGCACGATTGTGGGGGCAGATTGCGCGGCGTTCAGCGTCTGGCCTTCCTTGATGTCCCCGACGATGACCGTGCCGTCCATGGGCGCAAAAATCTTGGTATATCCAAGGTTTGCCTGATCGCCCGCAAGCGTTGACTGACCTTCGTCCAGCTGCGCCTGCAGGGAGTCGGCTTCTGCTTTCGCCACCTGAAGTGCGGTTTCAGCCTGCTCGTAAGCATCCTGGCTGATGGCATTGGTAAGTTTGAGTTTCTTGTTACGCTCGAACTGCAGCCCCGCCAGTTTCACCTGCGCTGCCTGCTGTGCAATCTGCGCTTTCAGCGTGCGGATCTTGGCCTGATCGCCGGTGACGCGAGAGTCGTAAACTTCGGGGTCAATGTCGGCAATCGGGTCATTCTTTTTGACGATGTCGCCCAGCTCCACGTAGAGCTTTTTGATCTGCCCTGAAACCTGCACGCCAACGTCGACATACTCCTTCGGCTCCAGCTTGCCTTGCGCCGTGACCAGCTCCTCGATGTCGCCCTTCTCCACTGTCACGACCGTGGTGCGCTTTTCAGCATCGGCGGCGGCGCTGTGTTTCTGGTAAGCGGTATAGCCGCCGTAACCAAGGCCAATCACAATGGCTAGAACCGCCAAAACCTTGACCGGCTTTGGAATGCGCGATTTTTTGACGGTAATTGCCATATTTTTCTTTCCAGTGAAGGACTTGCCGGGCAAGACCTCGGCGAGATGATTGCTAACGCCCTATATTCATTATACGTGCCAAGCCTTCCCGCCCTGCAAAAAAAGTGGCCATGCTTATAATATTCATACATAGGTATTAAATAATCCGCTTGTTATTGACATAATATGTGAAGGACGATTAATATGCCTGACGTCATTCAGCCTTATTGAGAACGACTCGCAGAAACGAATTCCATGGCTTTTAACGACAACCAATTTTTCTACGCCGCCCTCTACTGGATTTCCGCCCTGCCCGGCGCGGAGAGTTACATGGCGGATGCCTGCCTTGCCCGCGGCCTGCCCGTTGAAAATTATGCCGCGCCGCGTGGCACGAAAGAAACGGAAGACCCCATTCCGCCGCTGACTAAAGAACAGTTCAACACCATCCTCGATACGCTGCTGCATGAGCTGACCAAGCCAGATGCACGGATAAATTACACCTCCGACGGTTCTGGCTCGCAGTACATTGAAGTGCGCCGCGCCCTTGGCAAGTCCTTCCCCGCGCCGCCGCCGACCAACCCGACTGAAATCGCCCTTGTCGCTGCCGGCATTGATGATGATCACGCCGCCGGCCTCAGCACGGCTTTCATGCACCCGACCGGGCAGATTTTCGGAAGTGTCAAAAACGGCGACCACTACGAAATGCGGGAACTGCTGTATCCCGGCCGTCCGGAAATGCCCTTTACTACCTATATTGACTTCAAGGCTGCCGACATGACGGAAGACGGCAAATTTGTCTTCGAAAATTTTTATCGCGTCGAACCGCTGGCC
>JBBQWK010000024.1:0-10945 GCA_038210695.1 Alphaproteobacteria bacterium | reverse complement strand
ATCGAAGCGATAGCTCTGGCCGATAAAGACCTTGCCGTAACGGCCGTTGTCGCCGTAATAACCGGCCTTCACGCCGTAATTGAGCCGCGCGCCATCTTCCTGCCGGTCGATACCGGGAAAGCGGTTTGCAGAGAAAAGGTTGTTGGTGTCGAGCTCGACATCGATGCTATCTTCATTCGGAATTTCAAGCGGCGTGTCATCCACCTGCGGACTGATGCTTGCGCCGATGAGAGGCTCCAAAATAACCTGCGCGCGGTCGACGCGCTTGATCATCGGGTAGCTTGTCGTCACGCTGGCAACCGCCATTTCACGGGATTCCGAGGTATTGGAATCAAGTCCCGGGAACAGTTTGGAAATGTCGCTATCCTGTACTCTGTAATAATCGCCGCGGCCGCTCAGGTTCCAGACTGTCGAGAGACCGATGCTGCTCAAATCACGTCGCTCCCAGCCAAGGTCAACGGACCCGCGCTGCATATCCTGCGCGTTGCCGCTACGGCGCAGCTCCAGCGTCGAAGCACCTGCCGTCCAGCGTCCGCCCAGTAGTGAATCCGGCTCCCCATACATGCGGTGCTCCAGGCTGGGCAACATGTCAGGCTGTTCCGGCCGCGCGCCAAGGCGCACATCCTGAAAAGTCAGCGCGCCGATGCGCGCGTAATCGCGTCCGCTGAAGCGCTCCAGATAAGCATCGCTCTGCAGCACGTTGGGCTTGGAAATGTCATAGAGTCGGAGATATTCCTTGTCCGACGCGCGCTGAATGTCAAAACCCGCGCGCCATTTGTCATCAAGGTCAAAAAGCCCGTGGGCGAAGATATGGCCGCGGTCGCGGTCCTGCTCGACCCTGCCGTCTTCTTCATGCCGGTCGGAGCGGACGACGCTGCCATCAACCGTAATGCTGCCGCTTTCAAAGCGCTGCCGGTATTCGCCCTCCAGCAGAATGCCTTCAAGCGCGGTCGGGCGCACGCGCACGGTGGCATCGATGTTCGGCGCGATATCGCCAAAATAATAGCCGGCTTCCGCATAGGCGCCGACCTTGCTGGAATAGCCGTATTGCGGGCGCAAAAAGCCGCTTTTGCGCGTGACGCTCGGGTCCGCGTGGGAGAAGATGGGCGCGAAGATCAGCGGCACGCCCATGAATTCCAGCTTTGCATTCTTGTACTTGATCGTCTTGGCCGCCTCGTCATGCACGACTTTGTCGGCCTTGATCTGCCAGAGCGGATGCGGGTCCGCCTCGCAGACATGGCAGGGTGTATAGGTCGCGTCCGTCAGCGTTGTCTTGTTGCCGCCCTCGCGCTTGGCTTCAACCGCGGTAAAGCGGGAGCCGTCTGCCAGCATGGCCAGCAGGCCTTGAATAAACCCGTCCTTCAGGTCGGTCGTCAGTGTCGCGTATTCGGCGAAAGTGACGTTGCCTTTTTCATCGAGTAGCGAGACGTTGCCGATGGCCTCGACGCTGTCGCTGTCGAGGTGATAGACCATTTTATCGGCGCGTATGATACGCTCGCCCTGCACCAGCTCCACATCGCCAATGGCTGTGACGGTCTGTTTTTCGTCATCGTGGGACAGCTGCTTTGATTCAAACTTGACCGGCTCCGGCCCCGCCCTCACGGCCTCTGCGTAACTTGACGTAATGTGACTGCCGAAAAACAGCACAAGCGAAAACACCAGCGCCTGCGCATAGCGCCGCTTATGGCCTCTCCGGTGGTGCCTGTTTTTTGAAATCCCCATCCCGCTCGTCGTCGCCGAACCCCTTGAACTACAACAAGTCATTATCTTGAAGTTTCAGAGCAGATTCAATGCTTTTGCCGGAATATAAGCCGCCAGCGGGTAATATATTCCCGCAATAACGGGACATCCTCCACGCTGCCTGCAAAGGCTACGTATCCATCCGGCCGTACAAGGTAGAAAGCACCGGCGGCGGGCGCTGTGCCCACCCTGTAATAGGGAAAAGAATAATGTGCCAGCCCATGCTGCTGGCAAAAGGCTTTTACATCGGCGGGAATATCGCCAAAGCTTTGCAAGTTCCAGTGACCCGCATTGGAGGCGTCAGCATGCGCCGCGATAAACGGCATCCGGTCGCCGGGGACAATCGGCAAATCCCTGCTACCGGCACTGAGCGCGCTACGCGGGTAGGCAATGCCGAGCTGCGAGATGGTACGAAAAGCCATTTTACCGAAGCCCGGAATTTTAAACAGCAACGGTGCCAGATACGGCAGCAGCCGGCTGCACAGGAGGCCACTGAGATAGCTGCCGCCCGTCACGAAGCGGAAAGCGGTATCCGTTGTTTTCAACAGCCGCCGCGCAAAACCCATGCGCTCCGCGGCATAGGTATTCAAAACATCGGGCACGATATGACCGCGCAAAACGGCGTTTATTTTCCACGCTAGGTTAATAGCATCGCCAATGCCCGTGTTCATGCCCTGCCCACCTGCCGGACTGTGAATATGCGCGGCGTCGCCGAGAAGAAAAACGCGGTCGCGGCGGAAAGAATCCGCCATGCGGTGATGCGTATGATAGGCGGAAAACCAGTTGACGTTTGTCACATTCAGGTTGGTGTCCGCCGCAACGCGCTTGGCAACGTCGTCAAACGACAGCGTGGCAATATCTTTCTTCACATCATCGGGCACAATACCGATGATGCGGATATTTTTCTTCTTCAAAGGGAAAACAAGGCAGAAATCCTTCGGATTCAGGCAAAAATAGCCTTCCTGATTGGCCGTGACAGCGCCTTCCGCCTCGACATCGGCGACGAAAAATATCTGGCTGTAGGTACCACCCTCGAATGACATGCCGAGCGTATTGCGCACGGTGCTGTGCGCGCCATCGCCGCCGCAGAGGTAGGCGGCCATAACTTCTTCTATCGCGCCGCTCGCGTTTTTAAGCTGGGCCGTGACGCCGTTTTTGTCTTGTGTGAAACCCGTCAGTTCTGTCTGCCGCTCAACCCTGATGCCGGCGGCTTCCAGATGCTTGATGAGCAGTTTTTCGTGCGCGTCCTGCGGATAGGTGAGGACGAAGGGATAGGGTGTCAGTCCTTCGCCAAATTTGCCAAGCGGCATGCGGCCTGTTCGTTTTCCGCGCGTCCAGATATTGAGGTGCTCAACCTTGTGACCATCGGCAACCACTTCCGCCGCGAGCCCCTGCTCCTGCCCGTATAACTCGAGCGTCCGCGCATGTACGGCCATGGCGCGGGATGTCGTGCCGGGTGCCGCCGTTTTGTCGATGATGCGGACAGCAACGCCCATGCGGGTCAGCCATAACGCAAGCACGAGACCTGTGGGGCCCGCGCCTGTTATCAAGACTTCCGTATTCATTATTTCCGCAGGAAAGACGGCAGGTCATCATCTCCGAATTTGGCCTGGTTTTTTTCCGCAGGCGCTTCGGTTTCGATGCTGTCGACATGACGGTGGCGGTGATTTTGTTTTTCGTGGCGGTTGTGGTGACGCTCGCGCTGGCGGACGGCGGGCTCCGGCCGTGATTTTTCTGGCGGCGGCGGCGGTGCTTTACCAAGGTCAAGGTCAAGCACTTCGATCTTTTTGTTGATCAGCTTCTGGATAGCGCTGACGGATTTATCATCCATCGGCGTTGCGAAGGTAAAGGCGCGGCCCATTTCATTCGCGCGGCCGGTGCGGCCGATGCGGTGAACGTAATCTTCCGCGTGGTGTGGCACATCCCAGTTAAAGACATGCGACATGCCCTGAACGTCAATGCCGCGCGCGGCAACGTCGGAGCAGACAAGAATTTGTGATTCACCAGCCTTGAATGAGGCCAGCGCCTCAGTGCGCTCGCTCTGCTCCATGTCGCCATGGAGGGCTGCGGCCTTGATGCCTTTGCTGCGCATAAAGCGGCGGACTTCATCAATATCGCGCTTGCGGTTGCAGAACACGAAGGCATTCTTGATCTCTTCCGTTTCATAGAGCTTCGCAAAAGCCTGCGTTTTCTGCTTGAAATGCGGTACCGGCACCAGGAAATGCGCAATATTCGCCGACGTCGTTGTCTGCGGCGCAATGCTAATGACTTTCGGGTTGCTCAAATACTTGTCGGCAAGGCGCTTGATTTCCGGCGGCATTGTGGCCGAGAAAAACAGCGTCTGGCGGATCGGCGGCAGGATGGAAACAATTCGTTCCAGATCAGGGATGAAACCCATATCCAGCATGCGGTCCGCTTCGTCGATGACGAGGATTTTAATATCGGCCAGCAGAATTTTGCCGCGGTCGAACAGGTCAAGCAGACGGCCGGGCGTTGCGATCAGAACGTCAACGCCGCGGTCAAGATTGCGGATCTGCTCATCCATCGAGGTACCGCCGACGATCAGCGCCATGTTCAGCACATGGTACTTGCCGTATTTGACAAAGTTTTCAGAAATTTGCGCAGCCAGTTCGCGCGTCGGCGACAGGATGAGCGAGCGCGGCATGCGCGCCTTTGCGCGGCCACCCGCCAGCGCGTCGATCATGGGGATGGTGAAGGCAGCAGTTTTGCCGGTGCCGGTCTGCGCAAGGCCCAGAACGTCTTTGCACATCTGCACTGCGGGGATGGCCATTTCCTGGATGGGGGTCGGGTTTTTGTAGCCCGCTTCTTCAACGGCGCGCAGGACACCTTCGCTCAGGCCCAGGTCTTTAAATTCCATCGTCTTTGAATTCCATAATGTGGCAATTTCTGTGCCGGATGTCGGATAATTTCGTATCTTTTATGTTCCGAATACATTGTGCATAACCCGCTTCCGGTGTAGTTTACAAGCATTATTTCATATTCCAGCGCCGAGGAACCAGCCATGGCACAACCGCATCCGCAGATGACCACGGGCACGATAACCCCGGTCAGCAATCTTCCTATGAAATTGCCGACACCCGCCAACAAAGGCCACGCCCATGCCCGCAACCCGGGGACGGAGCTAAACCTCGACTGGATCGACGGGTTGAACGTCAACTTCTCGGCTGTCGAGCGCCGCACCTCCACCCTCCTCGGCCGCCGAACGGTCAAGAAGGAATGGCAGGCTGCCTGGCTCCTGAAGGCGATCGCCTGTATGGACCTGACCACGCTGTCCGGCGATGACACCCCCGGCCGCGTCAAGCGCCTCTGCGCCAAGGCGAAGAAGCCCCTGCGCGATGACCTCGTCGAAGGTCTTAAAATTGAAAGCCTGAAGCTGACCACCGGCGCCATCTGCGTCTACCATGAAATGGTACCGACGGCGGTGAAGGAGCTGGAAGGCACCGACATTCCCGTTGCCGCAGTGGCGGCGGGTTTCCCGCACGGTTTGTCCCCCTTGAAGCAGCGCCTTGCCGAAATCCGCGAGTCCGTTGCGGCAGGCGCCAAGGAAATCGATATCGTCATTACCCGCGGCCATGTGCTGACCGGTAACTGGCAGGCGCTTTATGATGAAGTGCAGCAGATGCGCGAAGCCTGCGGCGATGCGCACCTTAAATCCATCCTCGCCACCGGCGAGCTGGCCACCATGCGCAACGTGGCCAAGGCCTCCATGGTCGCGATGATGGCGGGTTCCGACTTCATCAAGACCTCTACGGGTAAGGAAGCCGTTAACGCCAACCTCAACGTCACCATGGTCATGATCCGCATGATCCGCGCGTTCGAGGAGCAGACGGGTTATAAAATCGGCTACAAGCCCGCCGGCGGCATCGGCCATGCCAAAGACGTCATGAACTACCAGTTCATCATGAAGGAAGAGCTGGGCAACGCCTGGTTGCAGCCGGACCTCTTCCGCGTCGGCGCGTCATCATTGCTAGCCGATATCGAGCGCCAGCTGGAGCATTACCTCACCGGCCGCTATTCGGCCAATAACCGTCATCCGGTGGGTTAAGCCATGAGCAAAAAAGAAAAATTCAATACCGAAGCCGCGCTTGAACGCCTGAAAGCCGCCCGCGCCGCCGACCCCAATTGGGAGAAGGCGATTGCCGAGGTTGTCGACGCCGAAGCGAAACACGGCAAAGATGATCCTTGCGAAGGCACGCCCTTCATTGTCACCAGATTTACCCGCCCCAAAAGGAGCAAATAAGAATGTCCGCAAAAATCGCAGAAATTTTTGACACCATGGAATACGGCCCCGCGCCCGAGAGCGACAAAACAGCGCAGGCATGGCTGGAAAGCCACGGCCGCAGCTTTGGCCATTTCATCAACGGCAAATGGGTGAAGCCCGCCAAGGGCAAATCCTTCGCCACGACTAACCCCGCGACAGAAGAAATTCTCGCCAAGGTTTCCATCGGCACCAAGGCAGATGTTGATGCCGCCGTGAAAGCCGCTCAAGTTGCGTTGAAAAAATGGCAGGCGATGGACGGCCACGGCCGCGCCAAATGCCTCTACGCCCTCGCCCGCCTTATTCAAAAGAATTCCCGCCTGCTCGCGGTCATCGAATGCCTTGATAACGGCAAGCCGATCCGCGAAACGCGCGATATTGACGTCTCCCTCGCCGCCCGCCATTTTTACCACCACGCCGGCTGGGCGCAAATTCTGGATACCGAGTTCCCGGGCTATGAAGCCTGCGGAGTTGTCGGTCAGGTCATCCCCTGGAACTTCCCCTTCCTGATGCTCGCATGGAAAATTGCGCCGGCGCTGGCGGCTGGCAACACCGTTGTCCTGAAGCCCGCCGAATTCACGCCGCTGTCCGCCGCGCTGTTTGCGGAACTCTGCATCGAAGCAGGCATTCCCGCTGGCGTCATTAATATTGTGCAGGGTGACGGCTCGACCGGCGCTGAAATTACCAAGCACGCAGGCATTGCCAAAATCGCCTTCACCGGTTCGACCGATGTTGGCCGCATCATCCGCGAAGCGACGGCGGGCAGCGGCAAGACGCTGACGCTGGAACTTGGCGGCAAATCCCCCACCATCGTCTTTGAAAATGCCGACCTCGATAGCGCCGTTGAAGGCGTTGTTGACGGCATCTGGCTCAATCAGGGCGAAGTCTGCTGCGCCGGCTCCCGCCTGCTGCTGCAGGAAGGCATTGCCGACGAGATGATCAAGAAGCTGACCAAGCGCATGGAAAACCTGCGTGTCGGCTCCCCCCTCGACAAAGCCATCGACATGGGCGCGCTTGCCTCTGATGAGCAGTTCCAGAAAATCGATCGCCTCGTGAAACTGGGCGTCAAGGAAGGCGCGAAGCTTGTCCAGACCGGCAAGAATGCCTGCCCCGCCAAAGGCTCCTTCTACCCGCCCACCATGCTGCTGAACGTGCAGCCCTCATCCACTGTGGCGGAAGTCGAAATTTTCGGACCCGTCGTCACCGTCATGACCTTCCGCACGCCGGAAGAAGCTGTGCTGCTGGCGAATAACTCCCGCTACGGCTTGGCAGCGAGCATCTGGTCGGAAAACATCAACCTCGCGCTTGATATCGCGCCGAAGCTGAAGGCCGGCGTCGTCTGGATCAACTCGACCAATATGTTTGATGCCGCCTGCGGCTTCGGCGGCTACCGTGAATCCGGCTTCGGCCGCGAAGGCGGCAAGGAAGGCATGTATGCCTACCTGAAGCCGAAATATCTTAAAAATCTGCCGTCCTATAAAGACAGCAAAACCACCTACAGCGCGCTGAAGCATGAAGCACCCGCCGTTGAAGGTATCGCCAACCTCGACCGCACGGCGAAACTCTACATCGGCGGCAAGCAGGCGCGGCCGGATGGCGCTTACAGCTTCTCCATCACCGATGCCAAGGGCAAGCTGGCCGGACAGGTTGGCGAGGGTAACCGCAAGGATATCCGCAACGCCGTCGAGGCCGCCAAAAAGGCCGAAGGCTGGAGCAAATCTGCCCACCATACCCGCGCGCAGATTTTGTATTACATTGCCGAAAACCTTTCCGCCCGCAAAGACGAATTCAAGAAGCGCCTTGTGCAGCTGACGGGCGCAACGCCCGCCAACGCGGAAAAAGAAGTCAATGAATCCATCCGCCGCCTGTTTACCTATGGCGCATGGGCGGATAAATATGACGGTCAGGTGCATACACCCCCTGCCCGCCTGATTTCCGTTGCGATGAAAGAATCCGTGGGCATCCTCGGCATCGTCTGCCCGGATGAAAACCCGCTGCTCGGCTTCGTGTCGCTCTTCGCACCCGCGATGGCGATGGGCAACCGCACGGTGATCATCCCGTCCGAAAAATACCCGCTACTGGCGACCGACTTCTATCAAATCTTCGATACGTCTGATGTCGTCGCCGGCTGCATCAACATTATCACCGGCAACCGCAAGGAGCTGACCAAGACGCTCGCCGAGCATGACGAAGTCGATGCCATCTGGTATTTCGGCTCCGACACCGCAGGCTCGGCTCAGGTCGAAAAAGCTTCGACCGGCAACCTGAAGCGCACCTGGGTCAACAACGGCCTGCAGCGCAACTGGTTCGACCGCGAACAGGCCGAAGGCGAAGTTTTCCTCCGCCACGCGACCGAGATCAAGAACATCTGGGTGCCTTACGGGGAGTAATCCCGAACCCATAGCCAATAAAAAAACGCTGCAAGTGATTGCAGCGTTTTTTTTGTGCCTCGAGCCGAGGGAAACTTGAATTAATAGCGGCGCTTCGGCACGTTAGCTTTGATTGCGGCTGGTGCCGGCGGCTCGACCTTCGGCGGCGGGTTGGCGGCGAAGATTTTTTCGAGGGGCAGCAGCGGGCCGAAGGGATCGGGACCGCGGGTGATGACATCGGAAATTTTCTTGGCGTCCTGTTCGCTAACGCCAAGATGCTTGACGGCAAATTCCGCTGTCGCTTCGCCAAGGACGGAAAGTTTGCGCAGGCCTTCCGGCGCGAAATTGCCCTTGCCGAGGGTTTCACCGTAAAGGGCGGAACCGCCGCGCAGCATGCCGACGAGGATAGAGACATCCACAAGGCGCTTTGCCAGCTTGTCGGCATCGGCATCAAAGCCGGCGTTGATTTTATGCTGAAGCAGGTTGATCTGCGTCAGCGGCGTAATGCCGGGCTTGAGGACGATGTCTTTTTCAAGGTTTTTGGTGCCGGTCATCACGAACTGCGCCAGCTGCGCATAAGCGCCATAGCCTTTATGGCCGGTGACATCATCCAGCGTCACGGGGCGGACGATTGTCTTGGTTTCGGGCGGCAGCGGCTCGGGCGGTGTTTTAACCACGGGCGTTTCAGCGTCAGCCGGGGTTTCCGCCGCGGCGGTTTCGTCTGCAACGGCTTCGTCTGCAGGTTTTTCCGCGACAGCCTCTGCCTTTTCGGCGGGCGTTGTGACGGCTTCAGCTTCGGGATCGATGGTTTTGGGCGGAACAATAACGGTTTCGGTTACGGTCCAGCTTGCGGGCCATTTGTCGATCAGCTGGCGGTAAATTTCTTCCCAGGTATCAAGCGCGGGCGGCTTCGCGGCGCCATGGAACAGGGCATCAAGGCTATCGCGGTTGAGGAACACACCTTTGTCAAAGCGCGTTTCTTGAGTCACTTCCATGACGCGGCCTTTGTCATCAAAGTGGATGCCATGGGCGTTGGCGAAGGCACGATAGGTGGAACGGTGGCCTTCAACGAAGGTGAATTCCTCGTCTTCGTGGAAGCGGCGCTCGAACTCGCGCAGGGCGCGGACGACGCGCAGCGGGCTTTCGGTGGTTTCAATCACCCAGTGGTCAACGTCGTCCTGATGCTTCAGGTCATACTGGACTTTGCTGATGTTCCAGGCGGGCGCTTCATCGACGCCACGGTTCAGGTCAGGCGAGACAGCGTAATAAAAGCGGACGTTCTTGTTTTTTTCGATGCAGAATTCCTGAGACACCATCCAGCGGGGATCGTTCTCGGGGATGTTTTCCATCCCTTCCGGCACGCGGCGCTCATGCTTCATATAGGCTTCGTCGCGCTTCTTTTTGCCGAATATATCGAACAGTCCCATGATGCTTCCTTAACGCTTGCCTTGCGGCAGGACTATATCAGGGATTGGCGCCGGGAGTCTTCTTCGGCACATCAAGAATTTTCTTGAACTTGTCGAAGTTGCCGGAGGTGTCTTCGGCAGCGGCGACCGGCGTCGGCGAACCCGTAGCCGTCTGCGGCTGGGCGGCAATCGCGGTCTGGTTGAATTCGTCCTTCACGGGCGGCTTCACATCGACCGACATAGTATTGACGGCGGAAACACCGGCCTTGCGTTCGGCGACTTTGCCCATAATTTTAGCGCGCGCGCCGTAGTAACGCGTCAGGAAGCCGGGAACCCAGCCGGGTACCGGATCTTTTTTCGGGTTTGCGACCCAGGCTTTTAGCTTGTCCATCTGGTCTTGAGTGCCGCCAAGGTCGTTGAACTTGCGCTGCGCCTTATCCACCGACTCGCGGATCTGGGTGATGAGGCTGGTGTCGCTGTTGTTGGCGGACACGAAACCGCGCTCCAGCTTCGCAAGGTTTTGCGAGGCGAAAAGCAGGTTGGTGTAAAGCTCGCATTCAGCGGTGAATTTCTGAAACGGCTCGACATGTACGCCGACGTTCTTGGCGGAATCCAGCGTCTGGTTCATCTGCGGCAGGATATTATCGAGGATTTTGCGGAAGGCGTTGCTGTCGTTGGTGCCGGACGGCACGCCGTCTTTCGCGCGCTGCAGCGCCTCGGCATTTTCATCGGGCGACAGGCCTTCAATCTTGTCGAAGCCGTCGTTCAGCTTCACGGCCTTCTGGATGGCAAGGTAGAAGCTGCCAACCTGCGTTGCGAACTGGTCCATAATGGACAGGGATTCAGCAACTTTCAGGATGTTGTTGAAACCGGCGGAACGGTCGGAAGCGGTAGCGAAAAGGTCGGACAGAATGCCACCCTCGATTTTCGCCTGCACAGCCGGATTGTCGCGTGCCTGTTCGCTGGCAAGAATGGTCGCGCCGACTTCGGAGCGCTTGAAGGTAGCATTGGCGAAAATTTTGCCTTCGATGCGGCGGTACGGCTGGCCGAATTCGTCAAAGGCGATGCCTTCGGTATTCGCAGCTTCTTTAAAATGCGGCAGGTCGTAGAAGTGAACCTTCATTTCCGGGTAGCGCGCGGCGGGGTACTGT
>JBBQWK010000023.1:0-11174 GCA_038210695.1 Alphaproteobacteria bacterium | reverse complement strand
GCTTCCGTCATAAAGCCCTGTTTGGTTTCCGTCTGGTCCAGCCAGTAGCCCATGGTCGCCATCTGCCCTGCGCCGCGCACGATGTTGTTGAGGGTGAGGCCGCCGATGAGCGCGTCGGTCTCCTGCCGGAAAATAAAGAAGGTGTAGGCGATATCGTCTTTCCAGTCTTCAAGGTAGCAGGGCAGGCGCTGCATATAGCCTTCGCGCGAGATATTCACCATCGCGCCGGCGGGGCTCCACGGTTTTAAAAAGGCTTCATTGCGGGAGCGCACGGCCACCCAGGATTTCGCATCGCCCTTTTCCGGCGCGCGCATGTAAATCCGCTCGCCGTTGAGACGTTGCGGAACGGGCGGCTGCGCTGTTTTAAACAGGTTGAGAACCATGGGACGCCTCTAAAGCCTTGCCTAAAAATAACTGTTCTTCACCATGATATATCCTATATTGGGGGCCATGAAGGGGCTTTTATGACCATGCGCATCCAGACATCATCCATAATCCTGACCTGCCTGATGGCACTTGCCATGCCGGTGCCCGCCTCGGCGGGTGCCATGGTGAAGCCGCCGGTTAAACAGGTAGTGAAGCAGGCGGTCAAACAGGCCGTTAAGCCCGCGCCCAAGGCCACAAAAGCCCCAGCCGCGCATATTCCCGCCCCGCCGCATGCGCAAGCGCTGGCGCACCCTGTATCCCATCCTCTGGCGGCCAAAGAGGGCAAAGACGGCCCCCTGCCCGTCAAGAATATCGATGAGGGCGCTGATTTACCGGATTATCCTGCCGGCGCGCGAATCTCCATCGGTCAGGTGCAGACCTACCAGACGGGGGAGGAAGATACCTTCCTCGATATCGCCCGCCACTTCAGCCTTGGCTATGTGGAGCTGCGCGCCGCCAACCCCGGTGTTGACCCCTGGGCCCCGCTGCCGGGCTCGGACGTGACGATACCCACCTTTAAAATTCTGCCGCGCGCGCCGCAGCAGGGCATTGTCGTCAACCTTGGTGAAATGCGCCTTTATTATTTCTACGAGCAGGGCAAGCCGCCCTATACCTTCCCGCTTGGCATTGGCAGCGAGGGTCTTGATACGCCCACGGGCTCGACCTCCATCGTGCGCAAAGTCGCAGGGCCGGAATGGCACCCGACCGACCGCATGAAGCAGATCAAGCCGTGGCTGCCCTCCACCGTTGGCGCTGGTCCTTCCAACCCGCTTGGTACGCATGCCATGTATTTAGGCTGGCCGACCTTCCTTATCCACGGCTCCAACAAGCCCTGGGGCATTGGCCGCCGCGTGTCGTCGGGCTGCATGCGCATGTACCCTGAAGATATCATCCGCGTCTTTGGCATGGTGCCGGTCGGCACCCGCGTCACCGTCGTCGACCAGCCGATCAAAATCGGCTGGCTGGCGGATGGGCTGTATCTAGAGGCAAACCCCTCTAAAACGCAGAGCAACGAGATTGAAATGGACGGTCGCCAGACTGTGACGCCGATGACGGATAACCTGCGTCGCATGATCAACCACGCCGCAGGTGCGGGCGCCGCTGACCGCATTGACTGGTCGGTCGTCGAACGCGCCATCCGCGACCGCAGCGGCATTCCGGTGTTGATTGCGCCGACGGAAGGCAAATCCATGCCCGCCCCCACAGCAGCCAAAAAGAAAAATGACGACAAGAAAGAAACCGTCATCGAAGGCCGCGAGAAATTCTATTCCGGTCAGGGCCGCCTGCGCGCCGCGCCCGGTAACGCCGCGAGCTTCAACGACAATTAAGTCACGGCAGATAAGTCACACCAGAAAACACGCAAAGAAAAACCGCGCCGGAGAAATCTCCTGGCGCGGTTTTTACTATTTCCTTCGAGATGAAGGAAAAAGGCTTACTTGTGCAGCGAGTGGCTCATTGCACGGTCAGCTTTGTGCTCGACTTTCGTCTGCTCAACGGTGCCTTCGCCAGCCGTACGGCCGCCGGACATCGGGGTCCAGGTGCCGGAGTTGCTGCCGGAGCAAGCTGCGAGACCGAGAACTGCAACGAGAGAGAGTGCCAGGATAGAACGTTTCATTATTTTGTTTCCTCTAAGTAGTTTTGCCCTCTGTACGGAGGGCTGTTTACAACGTTGTAACACATCATTTTATTACTACAGATATATCGCAGAGTCTATGAACTTAGCCTTGCAAATAATAGAGAAAATGCGGGGATTCGGCCTCAAATCAGAACTTCTGCAGGGCTTGTATTTTTCGGAAGTAGGCATCGACGCCATTGGTGATCGCATCGGCGATACGTGCCTGAAATGCCGATGTAGACAGCAGTTTCGCCTCTTCGGGGTTCGATAAAAAGCCCGTCTCGATCAGCACCGAAGGTATGTCCGGAGCCTTCAAAACAGCGAAGCCGGCAGCCCTGTGGGAATTTGGCAACAGTAGTACACTATTGTTGCCAAACGCCTGTTCAAGGAAGCGGGACAGCAATTTCGACTCGTTCATTTTTTCGCGCATGGCGAGGTCGAGGAGAATCCCCGCCACATCCGAATTCTCCTGCGCCAGATCAACCCCCGCCACGACGCCGGAATTGTTTTCCTGCTCCGCAAGGCGGGCGGTTTCGTTATCCGATGCGTTTTGGGACAGGGTGTAAATAGAGGCACCCCGCACATTGGAGCGAGAAATTTTATCGGCGTGGATGGAGATGAACAGGTCACCCTTCACGCGGCGGGAAATGTCCACACGTTCCCGCAGCTTGATATAAACATCCTTGCTTCGGGTCAGCACCACGCGGTAGCGGCCGGTTTCAACCAGCGCGTGTTCCAGCGCCTTTGCGATCTGCAGGGTGATGAATTTTTCCTTGATGCCGCAGCAACCGGCAGCGCCGGGGTCTTCGCCGCCGTGGCCGGCATCAATCACGACCGTATATTTTTTGGTGTTTTCTTCAATGCGCCGCAGCGTCATGGGCGCGGGATCCAGCGTTTTACGGGCATAACGCGCCGTCACATTCGGATATTGCCCTGCACCGTAGGGGGAATATTGCCCCGGTTTCTGGACGATGCCGGTCACAGCGGCATCGCTGTCCGGCACCTGCCCCTGACGCACGATATTATTCTGCATGGCTGAAAAGCCGACGCCGCCTGTTGCCGCCTGCGTGCCGCTGCCCTTCAGGTCGCGGTTACCGAAGACAAGCCCCTGCTGCGATTTGAACAGATTGTCGGAGGCCGGCATAACATCCAGAACAATGCGGTTTTTTTCAAAATCCGATTTCGGCAGCGTGAAGGCGCCGGTGATCACCGCGGGACGGGAGAGGTCGAAAATGACCCGCGTCAGCCCGTCTTCAAGCACGCCGCTGCGGTAGGACTTCAGTAGTCCGCCGTTATTGAGCAGGGCAGATTTGGGCGCATGCCAGCGGCTGGCGTCAAAGTCGATGGCGATTCTGGCAGGGTTATCCATGTGGAAGGCGCGGAAGTCCGCCTTCTTCTGCAGATCGAAGACAATGCGGGCGCCGGTGCTGGTCTTGCCGGAGCGCACGGCCTCAACCGACTGCAGGGCGACATCGGCGGAAAGCGCCGGGGCTTTTGCCGCCAGCAGCAGGGCGGCTAACAATCCAAGGCATATGAAAAATGAACGACTCAGACGCAACCGTTTAATCCCTTGAAAACCAAAGCATTCCTTATTCACTATAGCCATCATCCGCCAGCTTCACAATAAATAACGCGATTCCAGCGGCTTAACAGATTTTCAAATAAAGCATTGAGCCGGCTGGCAAATTAACGCTAATATTGAGTTGCGACAGAGATGTCTTTTTCCATAGCTTTTTGCATGATGAAAAGATGTCGGGTCAACGAGTTTTGAGGTCTGGTTCATTTCACCTCCTCCTTCGGGAAGTCACTTTTTCCCAACAGGCAGTACGGATGAACCGCGGTGATGAGACAGGCAGTGACTTTGAAAGCAGCGTCGGCATATCGACGCTCTCTACACGGTAAGTAGATGGTACGCCTGAACTTCTTGGGATAATTCATCCCCGCGAAAGACAGAATAATCAAAACATCGGCGCGCCGGTTTTTTCCCTTATGTCGCAAAGGGAAAGGCCTTCGGCTTGCGCCACTAAGGATTGAGATAAAATGACGAAACGCATGCTGATTGACGCCACGCACCCGGAAGAAACAAGGGTCGCGGTGGTGTCTGGCACTAAACTTGAAGAATACGATTACGAAACAGTCGTCCGCAAACAGCTGAAGGGCAACATCTACCTCGTCAAAGTGACGCGCGTCGAGCCCTCCCTGCAAGCGGCCTTCGTTGATTTCGGCGGCAACCGCCACGGCTTCCTGCCCTTCCCCGAGATCCACCCCGACTATTACCGCATCCCGATCGCCGACCGCGAAGCCCTGTTGGCGGAAGAGCGCGCCATCGCTGCCGCGCAAGCCGCACGCGAAGATGAAGAAGACGAAGCGGAGCTGGCAGCGCAAGGCCATAGCCTCGACGATTTCGACGATGAAGAAGACGATAGCGAAGAAGGCGACGATGCCGAAACCGCGAACGCCGGCAACGTGAGCCTCGCCGAAGAAACTTATGTGCCCCGCCACACCGGCTCCCTCGCCGCCGACATGGCGGAGGAAAGCCAGGCGACCGAAGAAAATGAAGAAGACGACGCGGCCGAAGAACAGGCCCGCCACGACGAACAGCAGGCGCAGGTCGCTGACACGGCTGAAGCCCACACTCACAGCCATGACCACAGCCATGCTGGCGAAGGCGAAACAGCCGTTGCCGTAACCGCCGACAGCGCAGCACCTGCGTCTGACGAAGAAAAAGACCCCGATGTTGAAACCGTGGGCGGCGATGTTGTTGAAACGCCCGTCTACCGCTCCTCCATCAAGCGCCGCTACAAGATCCAGGAAGTCATCAAGCGCAACCAGATCATGCTCATCCAGATCTCCAAGGAAGAGCGCGGCAACAAGGGCGCGGCTGTCACCAGCTACATCTCCCTGCCCGGCCGCTATTGCGTGCTGATGCCGAACAGCCCCCGTGGCGGTGGCGTTTCCCGCAAAGTTTCCAATGCCAAAGACCGCCAGCGCCTCAAAAAAATCCTGCAGGAACTGAACGTGCCGGAAGGCATGTCGGTCATTCTGCGCACGGCCGGCGTCGCCCGCTCCAAAGCGGAAATCAAACGCGACCTCGATTATCTGCTGCGTCTCTGGGACCAGATCCGCGAATACACGCTGAAATCATCGGCGCCTGCCCTGATTTACGAGGAAGGCAACCTGATCAAGCGCGCCATCCGCGACCTGTACCGCCGCGACATCGACGAAGTGCATGTGGCTGGTGAAGTGGCCTACACCTCCGCCCGCGACTTCATGCAGACGCTGATGCCGAGCCATGCAGAACGCATCCAGCATTACAAAGAAGAAAACATTCCACTGTTCTTCCGCTATCAGGTTGAATCGCAGATCGACGAAATCCACAACCCGACCGTGCACCTGAAATCGGGCGGCTATATCGTTATCAACCCGACCGAAGCCATGGTCTCGGTCGACGTCAACTCGGGCAAAGCCACCAAAGGCCGCCATATCGAGGAAACGGCCCTGAAGACCAACATCGAAGCCGCCGATGAAATCGCCCGCCAGCTCCGCCTGCGCGACCAGGGCGGCTTGATCGTCATCGACTTCATCGACATGGAAGACAAGCGCAACAACCGCATTGTGGAGCGCCGTATGCGCGACGCGATGCAGACGGACCGCGCCAGCATCCAGCTTGGCCGCATTTCTGCCTTCGGCCTGCTCGAATTGTCCCGCCAGCGCCTTCACCCGTCACTGGTCGAGACCAACTTTGAAGTCTGCAAACATTGCACCGGCTCGGGCCTTGTCCGCACGATTGAAACCACCGCCGTCATTATCCTGCGCGCGATCGAGGAAGAGGGCCTGCGTAACCGCGCGTCCGAAATCACGGTCAATATGCCGGGTGAGGTCGCGCTGTACATTTTCAACCACAAGCGCGAAATGCTCGCCAATATCGAGCGCCGCTATAACTTGCGCGTTTCGCTGCATGCCGATGAAAGCCTGCTGAAACCCGCGTACAACATTGAAGTCACCAAAACCACCGGCCAGCAGGCGCGCGATAACCGCCCGCAGCGCCCGCAGCACGTGCAGACGGTCGATATGTCCGACCTGCCCGCGCTGACCGAGGAAGATATCACCGACCATTCGACGGTATCGGAAGACGAAGGCGGCGGTAACGCGTCCTTCGGCGATGATGACGACAATGGCGGCGGCAACGTGCGCGAGGCCCGCGAGGGCGGCGGCGGACGTAACCGCGGTGGCCGTCATGGTGGTGGCCGCAGGGATGGCCGTCACGGTGGCCGTAGCGGCGGTGATGGCGACCGCCACGGCGGACGTCATGAAGGCCGCGGCGACAGGAATGAGCCTCGCGGGGACCGCAATGAAGGTCGCCACGGCGGCGGCAGGGACCACACCCCCCGTCACGCAGCGCCCCAACAACAACACGCCTCGCCCGAAGATGTCGCAAACATCGGCGGCGATATGCCCGCCATTGAAGGCGGCGCAAGCCCCGCGAATGCAGCCGAAGGCGATGACAGCCGCGGCCAGCGCCGCCGTGGCCGCAGAGGCGGCAGACGCCGCGGCGGCCGCAGAGGTGACCGTCCGTTTGACCGCAACGCCCCCGAGGGCGCTGTAGAAGGCCAGCCGCAGGAGTTCAACGAAAGTGGCGACAACAGCCAGCCCGCAACCGAAGGCAATGAAGCGGCCACCCCGCAAAATGCTGAAGGTCATGCTGGCGGCGGCGGTGGTGACCGCAACCGCGATCGTAACCGTGGCGGCCGCAACCGCGGCGGACGCGACCGCAACCGCGGCCCCCGTGAAAACAATAACGGCGGACGTCACCAGAGCGCCGACGGCCAGTTGCCGGGCACCGGCGAACAGCCCGGTTACGAGCGTCCGGCAACGGAACAGCCGGCCTTCAAGCCGCGTGAACAAGCACCGCAACCCCGCCGCGAAGAACAGTCGAACAACAGCACCGACACGGCCAACGATGGCAATGCCGAAGGCGGCGACGGCAAATCGCGCAAAGGCTGGTGGAAACGCCTGACCGAGTAAGGTTAAAAAAATAGACCAAAAAAATCCCGCCTTTAACCGGCGGGATTTTTTTATGCGCAGGTTACGCGGCGGGTTTGTCGATCGGTTGGTGCAGCGGAAGCTTGCAGGTGACAAGTGTGCCCTGCCCTTCCTGGCTTTCGATAGTGACATCGCCGCCGTGCAGCTGGACGATGCTTTTGACAAGAGCAAGGCCGAGGCCCGCGCCGCTGCGGCGGTGGGTTTTTTTGGGGTTGATCTTGTCGAAGGGCGTGAAGACGCGGGCGATATCTTCCGCCGGAATGCCGACGCCGGTATCGCGCACGCCGAGCAGCAGGAAGGTGCCGTCTTTGCGGCCGGACAGCGTCACGCGGCCGCCGTTGGGGCTGTAATTGATGGCATTGCTGATAAGGTTGAGCAGCACCTGCTTCAACCGGCGGTCGTCACCCGTAATGATCAAACCGTCATCCGCGCAGTCGATGGAAATTTCAAGCCGCTGCTTGCGCGCCCAGTCTTCGGTGAGCAGCGCCACCTGCCCGATCAACTGGCGCACATTGATTTCGGCGGGATAGAGCTTCAGGTATCCGGCCTCGATGGTGGAGAGGTCAAGGATATCGTTGACGAGGGAGACAAGGCGCTGCCCTGCCTCGATCATGCTGGCGGTATATTCCAGCTGGCGATCGTTCAGCTTGCCGAAGTATTGCTGGTTCAGCATTTCCGCAAAACCCATGATGGCATTCAGCGGCGTGCGCAGCTGGTAGGAAACGTTGGCGAGGAAATCTGTCTTTAAGCGTTCCGCTTCTTCGAGCGCGGCGTTTTTCTCCAGCAGCGCCTGCTCCACCTTTACGGTATCGGTGATGTCGAAATAGGCATTGAGGATATTTCCATCCGGCAGCGGCACGACGGAATATTCAAGCACGGAGCCGTTACCGCGCTGCACACGGCCGCGGCGCGGTTCACGCTCCAGCGCATTGGCGAGGATAACCTGCTTCATGGCAGGCCAGCTGGCATCCTCGAAAAACGCTTTCGTGCGCTCGATGATTTTGGCGATATGCGGCATGCCAGTCATTTCCGCCGGCGGAATATTCCACATGCGGGCGAAAGCCTGGTTTGACAGCTTCATGCGCCCGTCTTCGCCAAAGACGGCGATGCCTTCGGCAAGATTATCCATGGTTTCTTCCTGCACGGCGATGAGCGTGTTGTAGCTCGTCTCCAGCTGCAGGCGGGATGTGACGTCCTCGAGGGTGAGCAACAGCCCGCCCTTCGGCCGCGGCACGACGATCATGCGCAGGACGGAGCCATCCGGCAGGTACTGCATTTCCTCGTACGGCTCCAGCAGGGCCGTGAACTTGTTTATCCATGCCTGCTTGAACTGCTTGTAGTCTGCCTGCTCGGGCAATTTGCGCAATTCGCGCAGTTTTTCGATGATCTCGATGAATTTCGGTTTTGCATCCAACCAAGTGCCGGACATGCCGGTCAGCTGTTCGTAGGCGGAGTTATAAAATTCAAGCCTTGTGTCGGCATCGAACATCGCAATCGCCGTGCGCAGCTGCTCCAGCGCCTCCTGATGCGACGTCGCAAGGCGGGCGTAGCTGGCTTCCCACTCCTCCTCCTTCGTCACATCGGCGGCAAAACCGACCACGCGGCGCTCCGCCGGCATCGGCACTTCGACGATTTCCATTAATTTGCGCTGCCCGTCGACAATCATATGCCCGCGCACGGACTGCTGCGTCAGTTTTGCCAGCGCGCGCTGCGCCAGAATGCGCTGCGTCAGTTCCGTCTTGGCAGCGCCCGTCAGGGGAAGTTCTTTCTGGTCGGCAATAACGGCGGCGCCGGTATCATCCACAATGCGCGCATAGGCCTTGTTGACCCAGGTAATATCCAGCTTCTGGTTACGCACCCAGATGGGAAACGGCAGGGCGTTTGCATTGGCGCGCAAATCCGCCTCGCGCTTTTCAACGGCGGAGACAGCCTCAACGCTGCGCATCGCGGCCTGCGCGAAATCGGTAATATCCATCGCCCAGAGGACGGAGAAAAGCTGCGGCTGCTGGCCTTGCGTTTTCGGCTGCATAATCCCGCGCTTGCCGAACATTTTAAGCGCGCGCTTGCCGCTGGCATCATAGACGCCAATATCAAAATGCTCGCCGTACTGCTGCAGCCGGTCGTAAAGACCTTCAATGGCGGCGGCATCGCTGGGGTTAAGGCCGTTCTGGAGGTCCTGCATAGACACTATTTTGTCAACGCCGAGAAGCCCCGGAAAGCCCGCCGACATTGCCTGCACGCCGTCATTATCCCAGCCGCAATATTCGAGCGGGACGGCGCTTAAGAAAGCTTCCAGCCGGTCATGCTGCCGCGTGATGCGCCGCGTTTCGCGGCGGGCGGGGAACAGCGTATCGAGCAGCCTTCCAAAAATGGACGGCTGTTCCGTTTTATCGCTGGCATTTTGGTTAAATCCGCTCACATCACATGTTAAAACGCTTCCCTTGTGCAAAACAAGGGAAGCGTTTGATAATCGGGCATAAAGCCGGAATTAATAGCGGTAGTGAACGGGTTTGTAGGGGCCTTCTTCTTCAAGACCCAGATACTCTGCCTGTTTTTCCGTAAGCGTGGTGAGTTTAACGCCCAGCTTCTCAAGGTGCAGGCGCGCCACTTTTTCATCAAGGTGCTTCGGCAGCACATAGACTTTGTTTTCGTAGTTTTTGGAATTCGCCCACAGCTCGATCTGCGCCAGAACCTGGTTGGTGAAGGAGGTGCTCATGACGAAGCTCGGATGGCCGGTGCCGCAGCCAAGGTTCACAAGGCGGCCTTTGGCGAGGACGATGAGGCGTTTGCCGTCGGGGAAGATAACTTCATCGACCTGCGGCTTCACTTCATCCCATTTGTAGTTGGACAGCGCGGCAATCTGGATTTCAGAGTCAAAGTGGCCGATGTTGCAGACGATCGCGCGGTCTTTCATCTGGCGCATGTGGTCCAGCGTGATGACGTCGACGTTGCCGGTGGCGGTCACGAAGATGTCGCCTTGCGCGGCGGCATCATCCATGGTCACAACCTGATAGCCTTCCATTGCGGCCTGCAGGGCGCAGATGGGGTCAACTTCGGTCACAAGTACGCGCGCGCCCTGGCTGCGCAGCGATGCCGCCGAGCCCTTGCCCACGTCGCCGTAGCCGCAGACGACGGCGACTTTGCCGGCCATCATCACGTCGGTGGCGCGCTTGATGCCATCGACGAGGCTTTCGCGGCAGCCATACAGGTTGTCGAATTTCGACTTGGTCACGGAATCGTTCACGTTGATGGCGGGCACTTTCAGCGCGCCTTTTTTCGCCATTTCATAGAGGCGGTGAACGCCCGTGGTGGTTTCTTCGGAAATGCCTTTCACGATCTTCAGCATCTCGGGGTATTTGTCGTGCATGATTTGCGTGACGTCGCCGCCATCATCCAGAATCATGTTCGGTGCCCAGCCGTTCGGGCCGCGCAATGTTTGCTCGATGCACCACCAGAATTCTTCCTCGTCCATGCCTTTCCAGGCGAAGACGGGGATGCCGGCGGCGGCGATGGCAGCGGCAGCCTGATCTTGCGTCGAGAAGATGTTGCAGGAGGACCAGCGCACTTCCGCGCCAAGGTCGATCAGCGTTTCGATGAGCACGGCGGTCTGGATCGTCATGTGCAGGCAGCCGACGATGCGGGCGCCCTTTAAGGGTGCTTTGCCTTTGTATTCCGCGCGGAGCGCCATCAGGCCCGGCATTTCGGTTTCGGCAATGGCGATTTCCTTGCGGCCCCAGCCGGCAAGCGACATGTCCTTGACCTTGAAGTCGCCGGTTTCGATTTTTGTTTGTGCCATGGCCATTTTAAGCTCCTGAAAAGGATTGGGTTAATTCTGCCCCTAAAATAGGGGAAAATGCCATAAAGTCACGTTTAAAAGCGCCAAAGCCGCTTCAATTTAAGCGGTTGTTTTGAAATATAATTAGGCCGTGAAGCGGCTGACCAGTTCGATGATGCGCTGGGGCTCGTACTGGTTCATGACATCGCGGGCAAGGCCTTCGGCCCGCGCCAGCGACAGGCTCCGGATATACTGCTTCACCCGCGGCAGGCTGGAAAAGCCCATGGAAAACTCGCGAAGGCCAAGGCCGATGAG
>JBBQWK010000022.1:0-11229 GCA_038210695.1 Alphaproteobacteria bacterium | reverse complement strand
TTGCATTCGTCATCACCTTCGTCGTGATGGCCCTCGCCTCCGCCACCATTTACTAATCTCGCGAAATCAGAAGCGGCTTCCCCTTACATACCGGGGGAAGCCGTTTTCTTTTTGGCGTTGGTATTGGCGGCGGCCTTCTTGCGGTATTCCGCCGCGGCATCAAAAATATGCGACATTTTGGTGGGCTTTGCGAAAGCCGCAAAGCCGTTGGCCTTGATGTAATCGTACAAGGTGCCGACCTTCATCTTGCGGCCGTCATTGGCGGCGGGGGTGTACATTTTGCCGGCCAGCGCCACCGCGAATTCTTCATCCAGCAGCGCGCGGTCCAGCAGGCTGCGCGCGCCATGGCCGCCGGTGAGCTTTTCGAACCCTGCGCCATCTCTGCTTGCCATTTGATCCAGCGAATAAATCGCCAGCTGTGCCAATTCCGGTTTGTGGAAGGAGGCGATGTTGGGCGTGCGCAGCGATGACTGGTGGTCGATGTTCTTGCCATAGGTCGCGGCGATGGGGCTACCGTGGATTTTGAACTGCGCATGCGCCCATTTTTCGTACGACAGGCGAATGCGGTCGTGCAGCGTTTCAATGCTGTCGCCCTTGAAGGCCTCATGCGCCTGGCATTTCTGGAAGACCTCAATCGCGTTATTTTTGCGCTCGTTCTGGTTGGTGGGGCGGTCATACAGCATAAAGTGCGAAATAACATCCATCTGTGTAAAGGTGCGGCCCAGCTGGTCTTCGTCGAACTGCGTGACCTTGCCATCTTTCGATTTCGGCTGCAGTTCGGCAGACGGGCGGTTTTTAAGCGCCCAGTAAAAGCCTGCGACAGGCGCCGTGCCTTCCAACCCGAAGTCATGCAGCATCTGCATATGATCCAGCTGGCGCTGCTTGTTTTTATGCGCGTTGCCGGAGATCATGCCGCCGTGCAAATCACCGCCCCAGGTGGCGTAGGAATTGCGGCCTTCGTCAAGGTTGGGGTTGGAGATGGCGATTTTGTTTTCAACGTTGGAGAACAGCATGATGAGCACCTGACGCAGGCGCGCCTGAATGTTCTCGTAGGCAATCGAATGTTCTTCCTTGGCGGTGGAAAGCACATCGCCCGCCACTTCCTCGAAGGTGGATTTCACCACATGCACGCGGCGCTCCAGCTCTTCCGGCGTCGTTTCTTCCTTGCGAAGACGAAGCACGCCGGCAATTTCCTTGCGGATTTCGGCATCGCGTTCGTCCGATACCTGCCCGGGGTTCACGCCGGAATAAATTTCGGCGTAGACTTCCACAAGGCGCTGCACGTTGCGGTAATGGAATTTGCCGCCGATGCCCTTGAAGGGATTGCCGTCCTTATCAATCCCGCCCTCGACCAGCGTTTTGGCGGCGCGCAAGGTATCGTCGGAGCTATTATCGGTGCCCATGTAGACGCAGGTCAGCATGTTGTCCATGAGGACTTCAACCGCGGCGTCTTTGCCGCCGGTCTTGAAGGCAGCCAGCACTTCCTTTTTGTACTTCAGGTGGCTCATCTGCTCCATAAAGCCTTCGACACCCAGCTCGTTGATGCCAAGGTCGACCATGATACGGATTTTGGCGGCGTTGTAGCTGGAATCCGCACCGCCAGAGAGCGCTTGGGTCACGCCCTGAATTTTATTCTTGCGCATATAGTCAAACAGCCACAGCAGTTCGTTGCGCATTTCCTCTTCCATCTCGCGGCGCGGGCTGGATTCCCATTTGGCGGGGCCGTCCTGCTGCGGGGCGGAATGCTTCACGGCAAATTCATGCGGTACAACGGCGTGGGGCGCATGGCCTTTGTCTTTCGGCGGCGTGATGGTCACGGTCTGGCTGGTATAGGCGAAATCGGCGAAACTGGCGCGGATGCCTTCGGAAATAATCTCGCCCTTTTGCGCCATAATGCGGCTGCCGAACTGCGCGAAGGTGGAACCGGAACTGCCCAGACCATCCGTATGCACCAGTACATCGCAATGTTTCGTCGCCAGTTTGCACAGCTCGTGGTGCTTGTCGATTTTATTGGCGACGGGCGGGCTGGCGTTGGGGTTCAGCGCCACGGTGATATCAAAGCTGCGCGCCTTTTGCGCCAGCGGATTGTCGCGGTCATAGTCGCGGTTGTCGGGCGAGCCATCGTAGCGTGAGCCGATCCAGTATTCTTCGCAAATGATATGCGTGAGGTTGACGGTTTTGCCGTTGCTGCCCAGTTGCACGACAGGGCTGCCGAAGGGAATGACTTTCGCCGGCACATCCGTGCCATCGGGATAGCTCATGGACGGCAGCTCGATCAGGATAGTGCCGTCGCGGCCCTTGCCGAAGGTGTTGGTGTACTGGTTGGCGAGCGCGTCGCTCCATTCTTCAAAATGGCGCTTTTCGTAGCCGCGTTCATAGTTGAACAGGTAGCGCTTGGCGGACATGGAGACGATATCGCCGCCCGACAGCAGCGTCTGCACGTTGAACTGGTTGTTGATGCGATTGTAAATCGGGTTTTTGCGGCGCTCGTCCTGGTCGGGAATGTCTTTATCCGCGAAATACCACGGGTGACCGATGGAGATGACAAGGTTCGGGTCTTTGGACGCCGCGTAATCGGCGATCAGCTGCAGCATTTCGCGCGTTTTGGTGTTGTCGGAGTAGTAAAAATCATCCCCGCGCTCGTAACCTGTGAGGCCCAGCTCTTCCAGCGCCAGAATATCCGCGCCGTCTTCAACCGCCTTGTCGACGGCCTTGCAGATATTGGCGACGTTGCGCGGCCAGTCCCCGCCCGTCTGGTTGCAGCTGGCCGAGGCGATTTTGAGCGGGAAACTTTGCGTCATGTTGTGTTCCTTCAAGGCATGGGCTTGCTTGACAAGGCCGGTCACGGCGCTGGCAAGGTCGAAAAGGTCGGGTGTTTTGGCGGCAAGCAAAACTTCCGCCGTTGAAATCTGCGCTTCCTTGCGGATGCGGTCGAGCGTGAGGTCAAAAACGGTTAGCGGCACGCCGGCTTTGTCGAGCAGCGCGGCATCCGGGTTTTCGGCGCGGGCTTTTTCAGCGGCGGCAATGATATATTCCGGCGCGGACATCAGCGCCTTTTGTGCAGCTGTCAGGTTGCGGAGGTCAAAGCCGCGAATGTCGGTGGCATTGATCGCATCATCGGCAGGGTCGGCATTGTGAGATTCCCAGGCGGGCAGCCCGCGCTTGCCGAAACCGTCCATATATTCCGACAGAGGGCGAATGGCACCGCCCTGCTGCGCAGCGTCCGACGCCTTGGTGCGGTAATGGACGACGGATTTTTCCTTGAACGGCGTGCCGTCGAACATTTTGAAGAAGGCATCAAACCATTTGTCCTGATTGCCGACATCGGGCAGCGTCAAAATGAACGCTTCGTCGTAAAACTGCGGCAGCGCGGCTTTCAGCTGTTCTTTTTGCTGTTGCAGCGTCAACGGGTTTTTGACGGGGTCGAAAAACGGGCTGTCCGCGCCGTTGGTGGAGCCGATAAAGATGACGGGTTTCAGGCCTGCCGCCGCAATTTCCGCGATGCAGTCGGCATGGACGCGGTGCAGCGGCGCACGGCGGCCGATGGACACGCCGAATTCGAGACCTTTTTTCTTCAGGTCTGCTTCGACATCACCGGCAAGGCCGCGGAAGAAACCATCCATCTGTTACCTGTCGATCCCCTTGAACTTAGGCGTAATGGCGGATTGCGGCTTTCCCGGGGCTGTCAGCGACAAGATCCTTTCGACCGTCGTCGTGCCGATATGGCGGGAAACTTCAAGGCGTTCTTTGGTGCCATCAAGGCTGAAGGGCGTTTCCGCCCCGCCCGGCACGGGAATGCCGCGCGAAATTTCCGGCACGAAATTGGTTTCCACCTGCATGCCGCGCATTTTGAAGTGGCCGGCCAGAAAGTCGACGATGTTGTTGGCGGAGAATTCAACGCAGAAGTTGGTGGCAAGGCCGCCGATGTTAATCTGCACATCTTCGATGCCCTGTTTTTTCAGGTTCTGGGCAATGGTCTTGAAAACATCCCAGGCGGCGGTCATGGTTTCGCCGTCGTTTTCAACGCCGATGCCGTAGCTGTCCACTTCCGACTGCGTGCCCTTGCGGACGACATAGAATTCGTTGCCGGTCGCGGCATCGCGGTGATAGACGGTCATGCTCATCAAGTCGCCGGCAAGCTTGTCTTTCAGCTCCTTCGGCAACTGCATGTCATCAGGGTAGAGGCTGCTGTCCGTGCCCTGCACGCAATGCTTGGTCCACAATGTCTGGGTTGAGAGCAGGCGGCCTTCGCGGGCCATTTCATTAAACGTCTTGTCGAAATATGTATCCAGAACAGCCGTCACGCGGCCGCGGTCTTTTTCCGACGGGGCGAGGCCGGAGGAGGTTTTGACGTCGACCTTGCGGATGCGGCCATCGGCTTCCTTGAGCCCGATGATATTGCGGTCTTCATCCAGCACGATTTCATTGAAGGGAAACGGCACGGGCGGATTATCAAATCCGTTGAAGAAATGCACCGGCTGTTGCGCCGCCAGTTCGAGCGCGGGGCCGATCATGGCGAGCTGGCCGTTTTCCGCGAGGAAGGCTTTGAATTTTTCAGCGCGGTAGGCCATGACGCCGGGGTGATTGATCATGAAGGAGATATGGTTGTTGGGGTGGTAGTCCTGCCCCAAAATAAAGGTGGTGTTGCGGCTCTGCGCGATCATATCGCCCATGATCGGCGTCACTTGCTCGCCTTGCGGCACATACAGAACACCGCCGGTTTTATCGGTCAGGGACAAATCCATGAACCCGCGTTCGGGGTCGATAAAGACGTTGATGACGGCGGTTTTGCGTTGGATGGTTTTCATTATTTCATTCCTCCCGCTTTGGGAAAATTCTGCGACGGGGCATTGCCGCCCTCGAAGCGTTCTTTGTAAGCCGCCACACCTTGGTTGGCGGCGGCATGGCCAAGGTGTTTTTGTTCCACCGCCATGCGCTGCACGAAGAGGTTCTGGTCAAGGTAGACAGGCACATGCGCAGGCGTCGCGGGGAGCGACTTTTCCAGCGCTGCAATATCAATGGTGAGGTTTGCATCGCCCGACTTGCGGGCGCGGTTGAAGGCTTCGACGAGAGCAGAGGCAAGGGCTTCATCACGCGGGCGTTCCACCTCGCGCACGCCGGGCGGTAATGTTGACAGTTCGGCCTTGATGGCCTTTGTCAGCAGCGGCAGATCAGTCGTGAAAATGCCGGAGCCTGCGTAGGTTTCTTTCTGCGCGGGCTCTTTATAAACATATTCGCCGCGGTTATCGAAGACCGGCACCAGCAGGTCTTTGAAGGTCAATTCGGGCGAGGCGTTGGATTTGTCCGCGAAGTTGCGGAGATTCACCATGCCGCCCTTGGCATCCAGCCCCAGCGTTTCATCAAAAATAACCACGCGGTCCAGCTGGCCTTCGCTTGTGTAATAGCGGCGGGAATTGATTTTACCGGGGTTGGAGGATTTAACCGGCGCGTTGGAGGCAACCTTCATGATCGGCGTCATCTGGCCGTCTTCCGGCATCGGCTTGCCGTCCAGCACATCCATGTAAACGGAAGCGCCCTTGTAGACGAGGCCGAGCGGCGGCACATGCGATCCCGCGGTGCCAATGCCCCATGATTTGAAGAAGGCGCCGGCAGCGCGCATTTCCTTCGCGACATATTCATCAATACCGTCGGCGGCAGAGCAGAAGACGGTGCATTTATCGGCAACTTTCAGCAGCTGCGCATCGCTCATGCCAGCGACATCTTTCGGCGCGGTACCGGGGATGAAGCCTTCTTCCGCAAAGCGGCGCAGAGCGACTTTGGAATATTTTACGATGTCGCCGGAATCAAACCGCACGCCGTAATTTTCGCCAAGGCCTGCAGCGCGGAGTTCCTTGATAACCGTAATCGCGTTCTCAAGCCCCTGCATCGGGTCATAGGTATCCACCAGCAGAATGCCGCTTTCAGGATGCGCGAAGGCGAAGCTGCGGAAGGCGTCTTGCGTCAGCGCCTGTTTCAATTCATCCGTCTTACCGTCTTTTTGCATTTTGAACAGGCCAGCCATCGGCACCGCGCCGATTTCATGGGCATGCGTCATGACCCAGGCGTGGTCCATGGTGCCGGCGAAGGTCATGGCAAATTCCTTCGCCGCGATGCCGGTGGAGCTGGAGGTATAACCGCCCATGGCAAGGCTGCGTGCTGATTCAATCAGCGCGCCAAGCCCCGGGCCACGGCGCATGCCCTGAACGGAGGCGGATCCGGTGGGGGAGCCGTTATCCAGCGTTTCTTCCAGCACATCGCTCTGGCGCGCGCCTTGGGTGGCATAGGCGCTATGGCCATTGATGATGCCAAGGGCGACAGATTCCAGCATTTTGACCTGCGCCAGCGGGCCTTCAACGCGCAGCACGGGTTCATGCGGGAAGAAGACAGCGCCTTCGGGCGCAGCATCAATCTTCAGCTTAAATTCCATTTTGGAGAGATAATCGACGAAATCATCGGGGAACTGGCGCTGGCCGGACTTTGTTTTCAAGGACGACAGGTAATGCAGGTCATCATCCGAAAAGCCGAACTGCTGCCAGCGCTTGACGATATCAATAACGCCTTCAAGACCGGCGGCAACGGTGTAGCCCGCGCCCAAGGCTTCCTTGCGGCCAAACATATAGAATACGGCGGGGTTATCGGCCCGGCCTTCCAGCCAATAGGCATAGGCGGTGGTGAAATGGTATTTATCGGTGACAAGCGGCGTTGTCTGGTCGATTGCGTAATTTTCAGAAATAAAGCCCATTATCACACCGTTTTTTCAAAGTTTTGAAGGATTTCAGTCTCTTATTGTAATTTCAGCGAATCTATAATACTCTTATGTCAAAGTCAAGAACTTATGCTAGGTTAGAGCATATGTACGTTCTACACCCATTTATCATAGGCTGTCGATATGAATAAACCGCTAAAACCCCTTCTCCTGCTCGGCAACAGCATTTCGCCCGAAACGGCTGCGGAATTGACCGACAGCGGGCATTTTGACCTTCTTCTGGGTGCGAGCATTGGCAAGTTCGGCAGTGACGAGCCCTTTGTGGAGCTGATGAAGGGGGAGGAAGCCAATTTCGCCGCCAATACCGAACGGCTGAAAGGCGCGACCGTTTATCTGCTCCAGTCCACCGCGCAGCCCGTTTCCGACAACTGCTTTCATTTGATGCTGATGGCGCATACCGCCAAGCGCTATGGCGCGGCCAAGGTTGTCGCCGTTGTGCCCTTCGCGGCCTTCCTGCGGCAGGACCGCCCTTTCAAAAACCGTTTCACCTCCGTCGCCGCCGATATGTGGGCGAATGTGCTGAAGACCGCAGGCGTTGACCAGTTCGCCACCATGACCCCGCACTCCAAGAGCGCGATTGAAAAATTCGTTGCCGTTTTTGGCGACGACTTCATTCCGGTTTCCGCCGCCGAAATTTTTGCGGCAGACATTAAAAAACGCTTCACGGCTGATGTTTCCATGCTGTCCATCGGCGCGCCGGATGGCGCGGATAAAAAAGAAGGCGAAGGCCAGAACCGCGCCCGCGAACTGGCAAAAGCCGTGTTCGGCCATGCGGGTGATGCCGCCATGTTCCGCATTTCCAAATCGCACACCGGCGTCAGCGATACCAAGATTGAAACCTTCGATGGCGATGTGCAGGGCAAGGCTTGTGTGATTGTCGACGACATGATTGATGGCGGCTCCACCATGATTAACGCCGCCAGCCTGCTGAAGGCCAAGGGCGCGACCTCTGTCACCTGCTACGCAACGCACGGTATTTTCTCCGGCGCTGCGATCGAAAAACTGCTGTCGGCCAAGCATGACGGCATGCACAACGCGATCGACAAGCTGGTGATTTCCGATTCCATCCCCGAAGCGCGGGAAAAACTGGCCGCACTGATCGCCAAGCAGCCGAACTTTAAAGGCCGTGTGGAGATTTTGCCTGTGGGTAACGCCATGCTGCAGCAGATTGATGTTGTGGCCGCCGCAAAAGCGGTACCCCAGCGCCGCCGCGCGAACGGGCCTACGGCTTAAATCGGACTGCTTAAAACTTGTATCGAGGCTTTGGCGGGGGTAATAAAGGTTGCACCCTTTAGCAAAGCCCCGAGTCCCATGACCACCATCAAAGCCCCCCGTTACTCCTTTACCGTTTTGCGCCTGCCGAATTTCCGGCGGCTGTTCTGCGCGCGTATGTTCGCCATGATGGCGCTGCAATCGCAATCGGTTATTGTCGGCTGGCAGATTTATAAACTCACCGGCAGCCCCTTCCTGCTAGGCCTCACCGGACTTGTCGAAGCTGTCCCCGCTATTTCCTGCGCATTGTTCGCGGGTCACCTTGTCGACATCAGCAAACCGGAAACGGTTTACCGCCTTGCCATTACGGCGCTGCTGGTCAATACAATCGGGCTTTTACTTTTTGCCGGCGGCCTTGTGCAGATAGATGCGCAGCCGCTGCTGTACTTTATATATGGCGCGGTATTTTTCTCCGGCGTCGCGCGCAGCTTTATCGCGCCTTCCACCTTCACGCTGCTTTCCCGTATTGTGACACGGGAAGAAATGCCGTCCGCCACGGCATGGATGGGAACGGGTTTCCAGTTCGGCTCCATCTCCGCCCCCGCCATCGCCGGTCTTGTCTACGGCGGCTATGGCCCGCATGGCGCCTGGATTATGCCGACGAGCTTAATGTCCATGGCGCTGATCGCTATTTGCACCATGAACCTGCCGGAGCATATCCGCGGGGAAGCACGCGAAAATGCGGTCAAAAGCATCAAGGCGGGCTGGAGCTTTATATTAACCCACCGCGTGCTGTTGTCCTGCATGGCGCTGGATATGTTTGCCGTGCTGTTCGGCGGCGCGGTCGCCATGCTGCCGGCCTATGCGGAGCAGGTATTGCATGTAGGGCCGCAAGGCCTTGGCGCGCTGCGCGCTGCACCTGCTGTTGGCGCGGTGTTCACCACGCTGCTGCTGGCGCTGCGTCCCATGACGCATATTTCTGCGCTGCGCCTGTTGTGGTGCGTTGCGGGCTTCGGCGTCTGCATGATCGGCTTTGGCGCCTCGACATCTTTCTGGCTGTCGATCGGCTTCCTGATTATCTCCGGCATTTTTGACAGCATCAGCATGAACATCCGCGGCGTCTTGATGCAGCTGCTCACCCCCGACCATATGCGGGGTCGCGTCTCCTCCATCTCGTCCATGTTCATTATCTCATCGAACGAGATCGGCGCGTTTGAATCGGGCACGGCGGCGAAGCTGCTGGGCCTTGTGCGCTCGGTCGTTTTCGGCGGCTTCTGCACCCTTGCCATTTGCGCGGCGATTGCCAAGCTGTCGCCCAAATTCCGCGATACCGTTGTCGATGTGAAGGAAACCGCGAGCCGCTAAGCCTTTCATTTTGTTGCGCTGCAGCAGCCCGATTGAACATAATGTTTTAAAATCACGCGTTGCCGTGATACTATCTTTCCATTACAACCACAGAATCTTAACCATTCTGGAACGGCGTGATGGAACGAACCGACATCAAGATGGAAGCCGGATCTCCCGATACGCTGGGCGCAACGCCAAGCGCGAATGGCGTCAATTTTGCCCTCTATTCCAAAAACGCGGCCCGTGTTGATCTGTGCCTGTTCAGCGATGACGGCAAGACGGAAACCGCCCGCATTCCGCTGCCCGCCCGCACCGGCGATGTCTGGCACGGAAACTTCCCCGATTTAAAGGCGGGGCAGGTTTACGGCTACCGCGTCGACGGGCCTTATGACCCGGCGCAAGGCAACCGCTTCAACCCGCAGAAAGTAGTCATCGACACCTACACCAAGGAAGTCGTCGGCGAGGCGGAATGGACGGATGCGCATACCAACCCCGCCAAAGATAACGCCACCGTCACGCCGAAATCGCGCGTGGTGGAGCCCCTGACCTCCCCGCTTGTTCCGGGCCCGAAAACGCCGCTGGCTGATTCAGTCATTTATGAATTGCACCCCAAGGGCTATACCGCCGCCAATAAAAAAGTACCGAAAGAATTGCGCGGCACTTATGCGGGTCTCGCCTCCGCCCCTTCAATCGACTACATGAAAGACCTTGGCATTACGGCGGTGGAATTGCTGCCGGTGCATGCCAAGATAAATGATTCATGGCTGGCAAAATTAGGCCTCAAGAATTTCTGGGGCTATAACACCCTCAGCTTTTTCGCGCCGGAGCCGTCGTATGCTGTTGACCCCAAACAGGCGCGGCAGGAATTCCGCGACATGGTCAACGAATTCCACAAAAACGGCATCGAGGTTATTCTGGATGTTGTCTTCAACCATGCCGCCGAAGGCAGCGAAGCGGGGCCGACCCTTTGCCTCCGCGGTGTAGACAATAAGACCTATTACAAACTTGACCCGTCCGACCTTGGCAAATACATCAACGACACCGGCTGCGGCAATACGCTGGATGTCGCCAACCCCGTCGTCCGCCAGATGGTGCTGGACAGCCTGCGTCACTGGGTGACGGAATACGGCATCGACGGCTTCCGTTTTGACCTTGCGCCCGTGCTGGGCCGCGAACCCTTCGCCTTTAATAAAGACGCTGCTTTCTTCAAAGAGCTGGAAGCAGACCCGATTTTATCGAAGGTGAAATTAATTGCGGAGCCCTGGGACCCCGGCCCCGGCGGTTACCACCTTGGCCAGTTCGGCAAGAAATGGTCAGAATGGAATGACAAATTCCGCGATGATATCCGCAAATTCTGGCGCGGCGCTTCCGATAGCCTGCGCAGCCTTGCCAACCGTTTGACAGGATCGTCGCCCGAATTTTCAGGCAGCGGCCGCGGGCCCGAAGCATCGGTCAACTTCGTCACCTGCCACGATGGCATGACGCTGCATGACATTGTCAGCCATACCTATAAAAAGAATTTGGCCAACGGAGAAGACAACCGCGACGGCTGTTCCGAAAATTACAGCGCCAACAACGGCATTGAAGGCGACACGACCGACCCCGTGATCATCGCGCAGCGCGAGCAGCAAAAGCGCAATTTGCTGGCAACGCTGTTCCTGTCGCAAGGCACGCCCATGCTGCTGGCGGGTGACGAACATGGCAATTCGCAGAAGGGCAATAACAACGCCTATTGCCAGGACAACCAGATCGGCTGGCTGGATTGGGATGACATTACAGCGGAAGGCAAAAAGCTAACCGCCTTCGTCAAAAAACTTATCCGCTTCCGCAAGGACCACGATGTGCTGCGCACGACCGAATATATGCACGGCGGTAAAAAAGACCCGCACGGCGTATCGGATGTG
>JBBQWK010000021.1:0-11657 GCA_038210695.1 Alphaproteobacteria bacterium | reverse complement strand
GCTGCTGCGCTACGGCAAGCACGAAAAAGAACTTTCCGGCGGCAACGGCTGGACGACGAACAACCGCATGGAAATGCAGGCCGTGATTGAGGGCATCAGTGCCATTAGCGGGCACTGCAATGTGACTATTCATACCGATAGCCAGTATGTGATGAAGGGCGTCCTTGAATACCTGAACAACTGGAAAAAACGCGGCTGGAAAACGGCTGACAAGAAAGATGTGAAGAACATCGACCTCTGGCAGCAGCTGGATGCGCTGCTGGATAAACACAAGCTGCACTGGGTCTGGGTGAAAGGCCACAACGGCCATGTGGAGAACGAGCGCGTGGACGAATTGGCGCGTCTGGCCATTCCTCCTGCGACACCGCCACTGGATATCGAGATTTCTTAACCGAATGTTAGGAACTTAGGGCCCATGCTGGAAGTAGGCAGCAGGGAATATTTTGCTGTTCCCGTTCCTGCACCGGTTATGGAGGCTCGTTATCATGAAAAGCCCGCAGCATTCTGCCCAGAATTTTTCCCTGCCGTCCCTGCCCGCCAATGCCGATACCCTGACGCGGCATTTCTACGCGCAGTTCATGCTGGAATTCCAGAGTCAGCGGACAACCGATTCATACTTCCGCATTTACACCGCGATTGAAAAGACCGCCAGCAAGACCGGCAATGCGCCGGAAATTGTGGCGCGGGCACTGGTGGAAAGCGGCCTTCGCGCCTCGCGTGAATCCTTCCCCCGCCAGTTCATCGCCTCGATCGAGAAACGCTCCGTCATGCCGAAGTGGAATTTAAACGCGATGACGCCGCAGCAGCGGGAATTAATGAGCTTCTGGACTGAAGGCCAGAACCTTACTGGTTATAAACAGGGGCGTCGCTTCCATTAAAGCCGCCGAAGAAGCCGCCACCATTATTGCGGCGCGGTCTTGAATCATCACTGCCGAAGCTGCCGGACGTCAAGCGGTCAAGCACGCCGGTAAAACTGTCATCCGGCTGGCGCGACATGCGCGGGTCTGCCGTTGTCACCGGAACGCCGATCGCTTCTTCCATATAGTCATGCCAGAGGCGTGCGGGGTATTTGCCACCGGAGACGGCTTCCATGGGGGAGTTATCGTCGTTTCCCATCCAGATGCCGGTCACAAGTCGGTTGGTGTAGCCGATAAACCAGGCATCGCGGTAATCCTGCGAGGTGCCGGTCTTGCCGGCGACATGCCCGTGCGACAGCTGCGCCGCCTGCCCTGTGCCTTTAATGACAACCTGCTGCATCATGCCATCAAGGTTTGAAATATCGCGCGGCGCAAACAGGCGCATGGCATCGGGCGGTTCATGGCGGTAGACAGTATGACCCTTGCCGTCATCAATCGACACGACGCCATAGGGCCAGATGGCATAGCCGCCGTTGGCGAACTGGGTATAGGCGTTGGTCATTTCCAGCACCGTCGTTTCGCCTGCGCCAAGGCCCATCGCCAGCTCGGGCTTGAATTTTTCGGAGAAGCCGAGGCGCTGGGTAATATCCAGCAGCTTATCAACGCCCACGGTCTGCAGCAGGCGGATGGTGGCGGTGTTGAGCGAGAGCGCCAGCGCATCTGTCATGGTGACATCGCCGTAGTATTTATTGCCGTAGTTCTTCGGGCTGTATTTGCCGATGTGCAGCGGGCTGTCCTCGATCATCTGGTCGGGGCTGTAGCCGGCCTCCAGAGCCGCCATATAGACGAAGGGCTTGAAGCTGGAGCCCGGCTGGCGCTGCGCCTGGCTGGCACGGTTATACTGGCTGTCGGAATAATCGCGCCCGCCAATCATGGCGAGCACCGCGCCGTCCATGCCCATGGTGACCAGCGCGGTCTGGCTAATTTTTTCGGCGGGCTTGATGGTGGTGAATAAATTCTTCAGCTTCGATTCCGCCAGCAGCTGCAATTGCGGCTGGAAGGTGGTGTGCACCACAAGGCTGCGGTCGGTCGTTGAAACGTAGCTGTCAATCTGGTCGATAATCCAGTCGGCGAAGTAGCGGTTGAGGTCGCCGGAGGCAGAGGTTGCGAGCTTCATGCGCGCATGGGCAATTTCCTGCGCCGCCATGTCCTTCGAAATATAACCCGCCTCCTCCATTGTGTGAATGACGGTTTTGGCACGCTCCGACGCGAGCTTGGGGTTAGCCGAGGGCGCATAGCGCGACGGCGCTTTCAACAGGCCCGCAAGGATTGCGCCTTCCCACAAGGTCAGGTCAGTCGCTTTTTTATCGAAGTAGGTTTTCGCCGCAGCATCGATGCCATAGGCACCGCCGCCGAAATAAACGCGGTTCAAATATGCGCTTAAGATCTGGTCTTTGGTAAAGCGGTATTCGATGACGATAGCGAGGATGGCTTCCTGCACTTTACGGCGCAGGGTTTTATCAGGCGTCAGGAATAGGTTTTTCGCCAGCTGCTGCGTGATGGTGGAGCCGCCCTGCACCCAGTGGCCTGCGGTGATATTGGCGAACATGGCGCGGGCAAGGCCCAGCGGGTCGATGCCGAAGTGGTCATAGAATCTCCGGTCTTCGATGGAGATAAACGCGGCGCGCACATAGTCCGGCAGTTTGCGGGCTTCGACGATATCACCCTTCATGCCGCCGTAGCGGGCAATCAGCGTGCCGTCATTCGCCAGCACGGTGATGCTGGGGCGCAGTTCCAGCGGTTTGACCTGGTCGGTATCCGGCAGGTCATAGGTGCACCAGGCGAGCAGAATAATGCCCGCGCCAAAACCCAGAAGACCGATGAATGTGCAGAATCGTACAAAAGGCTTGCGCATAAAAGACCGGAAGCCGCCGGCGCTGGTGCGCGGGCGGCTTCGGGGTTTATCGGATCCAGTCTTTTTAGGTTTGCGCGGCAAGGTAATCCTTATGCCGCCCGTTCGAGTGCGATGGCCGTGCCTTCGCCGCCGCCGATGCAGAGGGAGGCAACGCCTTTTTTGAGGCCGCGTTTTTCAAGTGCGTGCAGCAGCGTCACGATAATGCGCGCGCCGGAAGCGCCAATCGGGTGGCCGAGGGCGCAGGCGCCGCCGTTGACGTTCACTTTTTCATGCGGCAAGCCCAGTTCTTTCATCGCGGCGAGGGTGACCACGGCGAAAGCTTCGTTGATTTCAAACAGGTCAACGTCTTTTGCGGTCCAGCCGGCTTTTTCCAGCACCTTCTGCGTCGCGCCGATGGGGGCGAGCGTGAATTCGGACGGCTTCTGGGCGTGGCTGGCATGCGCCTTGATGGTGGCGAGGATTTTAAGGCCGCGCTTGTCGGCTTCGGATTTTTTCATCAGCACCAGTGCTGCAGCGCCATCCGAAATGCCGGAGGATGTTGCAGCGGTGACGGTGCCGTCAGCGCCGAAGGCGGGCTTCAGCGTCGGAATTTTCTCGGGCTTGCCTTTTTTGGGACCTTCATCTTCCGAAATCACGGTGTCGCCGGTTTTCGACTTGATGGTGATGGGCGCGATTTCAGCTGTGAAAGCGCCGCTTTTGCCGGCTTCAAGCGAGCGCGACAGGGAGGCGATGGCGAATTTATCCTGATCTTCGCGGGTAATCTGGCATTTGCGGGCGGTGTCATCCGCGAAAACGCCCATGAGCTGGCCTTTGTCGTAGGCGTCTTCCAGACCGTCGAGGAACATGTGGTCCTTGACGGTGCTGTGGCCCATGCGCATGCCGCCGCGGGCTTTTTCCAGCAGGTAGGGCGCGTTGGTCATGCTTTCCATGCCGCCGGCGATCATGACGGTGGCGGAGCCCGCGAGCAGGTTGTCATGCGCCATCATCACGGCCTTCATGCCGGAGCCGCACATTTTGTTGATGGTGGTGGCGGTGGTGGAATCGGGAATGCCGGCCTTGATGGAGGCCTGACGCGCGGGCGCCTGCCCCTGCCCTGCCTGCAGCACGCAGCCCATGATGACATCGTCGATGTCATTGGCGGAAACCTTGGAGCGCTTTAAGGCTTCCTCAATCGCGACTTTGCCGAGGTCGGAGGCGCTGAAACTGCCGAGTTCGCCCTGGAAGGCGCCCATGGGCGTACGCGCCATACCGACGATGACGACAGGATCGTTCTGGGGGTCATTTTGCTGTGTCATGGCTGAAATTCCTTATGTGTTTTAAAAACATTGCACTGCACAATCATGGGAGTGATTTAAGCATGGGAACCCGCGAAAGCAAGGAGGATTCCCAAGCCGTTGACATAACTATAAGATTGCCGCGCCGAGCCGTCAGAAATTGACTTCTGTACCAAGGCTGAGCTGCGTTTGCGTCGGGTCGATGGGCGAATTGATGCCGTTATCGACGTTAATGAACGACGCGGTGGAGCGCAGCGAAATGCCGGGGGCGACAAGGTATCCGCCGCCAACGGAAATGCGCCGCACTTCCAGAGAATCAGCAAGGCCGATGCTGAAGGCATTGGCATCCAGCTTGGTGTTGTACCACGATGCGCCAAGGTGCCAGGGCTTCACATCCCATGCCGCGCCGACGATCCAGGTGTTCTGGTCGTTGTTGGGACCGGCGACAGAAGTGTTGGAGTGGCGATACGCGCCGCCGACCGAATATTCCTTATAGCCGATGTTAACGCCGGCATTCCATGTGGTGAGAGAGTCTGAGCCGATGCTGCCGACAGCGGCATCACGCTGCGTTTCGGCGGATGCGATGCCCGCTTCCGTGGTCAGCTTGAAGTCGCCGAAATTACCATCCCAGCGGGCGGCAGCCTCCATGGGGTTGTGAAACTTGCCAATTTTGTTGACGGCTTGCGGCGATTGGGTGCTGCCGTAAACCTCGCGCAGGCCGGTCAGCGGCGCGTAGGAAACACCAGCCTGAAAGCCTTTCCACTTCGGCGAGGTATAGGTCAGCCGGTCGGTGGAGCGGAAGTCAGAGTTGTTATAGCCGAGAGTGATATCGAAATCGACGGGAAGAAACGAGTTATTGTCGAGACCGTCATCCCAGACATCGGAATCAAGCGCCTGCAGCTGGGTGCGAGGGCCATCGATGTTGCTGTCCGCTCCGGGCACGGTGGGTTGCAGCAGGAATGCGATGCCGTCCTCCCCGCCCATGGTCATGCGGCCGAACTGGTTTTGCAAATACATATAAGCTTCGTCGGTCATGGTGCGATCTTTCGCGCCGCCGAAGAAAGTCGCGGGCTGCTGGGTACCTGTGCCGCCGACTTTCATTTCGGTTTGCACGCCAACAGTGAGGCCGTTGTCCGTCGTTGTCTCGCCCTTGAAATCGACTTCGGAGTCGCGGTACAGGCTGAAGTTTTGCAGGTTCGAGCCGGCGCGCTCGTCATTTTTGGTGGCGAAGGCATAGGTGCGGAAATAGCCGTAGATGCTGAGATTGAGGTCAGCTTGCGCAGCCAGCGGCGCAAAACAGGCGGCGGCCGTGCAGAGGCCAAGAAGGAAATGCTTTTTCATGCCGGTCGCCTTTTTAAAAGTCGCGCGATGTTAATCGTCAGAGAAATCGGCCTCATCATAGCCGTACTTTATTGCGTAGGGCTTAAGGATGGGCAAAATATCTTTCAGGTGCTTCTTATAGCGCAACCAGCGGCCGGAGGCGCGGGTGTAAATTTTCTCCGTCACCTGATGGTAGCTGGGCGTGTTGATGCGGGTCTTCTTGTTGCGGGCGGTTTCGTCATAGTTCATAACGGCATCCGTCCATTCAAGGCCGAGGAAGTTGAGCATACCTTCGACGGTTGGCTTGAAATCTGCCACGACGTCTTCGTAATGGATTTCATGCGCCTTGATGGCTATTTCTTTAACCATCAGGTCCCAAAGGCTGAAGCACTCATCATAGAACTTTGCCGCATCGTTGATTTCGGCCATGCGCACCATGGCAACGTTGAAGTCGAAGCGCTGCATGAAGTTGCTGAGCACAGAATCGCAGGGGTGGCGGAGCGCGAGAATAAACTGCGCATCGGGGAAGACGCGGCGCACGAGCAGTGCGTGTAAAAGGTTTAACGGGAGTTTGTCCACAAAAACCTTACCCCTCCCCTGCAGCGCCCCCTCACCCACTTCGGCGAAATAGATGGCGCGCATGTCTTTAAGCTCTTGCTCGTTAATGTCTTCAAGACCGGCGATATAACCGGGCTTCATCTGCGTCAACTCCGCTTTGCCGTGGCGATGCAGCAGGTAATGAGACATTTTACTGGTGGCCGGCGTTTCTTCCGCAACGGTCACATCCGGGTGGCTGCTGAGAATTTGATCCAGCAAAGTTGTTCCCGAGCGGGGGAAGCCCACCAAGAAAACCATGCGCGACACTTTTTCATCCAAAGGAACTGAAGCCGTCTTGGCTTGATAGCCGATGGCAAATTCCCGTTTTATAATGTCAATTTCGCTCGAGACGGCCCGATTGTCAATTTCAAGATATTGTCTTGTCTGGCGGCTGGCGTCATTCGCTGCCGTCAGGCATTCAAACGCCTTGTCGACGTCATTGACGCGGTCGTAAAGCATGCCCAGCTCAAACCAGAATTCATGATAAAAGCTGACGTTTTTTTCACGGTCTGTATCCAGGTCTTTGACGGCGGCGATGAAGGACTGCATGACGGCGATGGCTTCATCATATTTCTTTTGCCGGCGCAGCATTTTAGCCTCGAACAGCGCAATAGGCGGCGTTGAGCCGAAAAGTTTTTTGGCTTCAAAGAATACTTTTTCCGCTTCGTCCATGCGATTAAGTTTTTCGTAGGAATTCAGCAGGAAAGCCCAGGTGCGCTCGGACTTGGGATCAAGCCGCAACGACTGGCGAAAGGCGGCGATACCCTCCTCTTCATGCTTCAGGTAGAAAGCCGCTTGGCCCAGCCCGCGCCAGGCGATGGGGTTATTGGGATTGAGGCCGACGGATTTTTTGAAAAATTCGTAGGCAGGTTCGGGCTTGTCGGTATCCCGCATCAGGCCGGCTAAATTGGTATAGGGATTCGCCCATTTCGGATTGAGCTTGATGGCTTGGAAGTAAAGTTCTTGCGCTTCTTCAAAGCGGCCTTGGCGGTGGCGCAGTAATCCAAAGTTATTGGGGATTTCGAAATGGTCGGGCTTCAGTTTATAGGCGCGCTTCAGCAACGTTTCAGCCTCATCCAGCCGGTCTTGTTCCATGAGGAAAGTGCCGAAGGCATTCAAAGCATAAGGGTTTTTGGGCGCGTGGCGCACAGCTGCACTGTAATGCAGCTCAGCCTTTGCGGGTTCACCCGATTGCCAGTAGGCGGTGCCGAGGTCATTGTGGATGGCGCCGGAGGAGGGATTTTCCTTCAACGCCTCCATCAGCAACTGAATACCTTCGGGCAGCCTGCCGGTGCGCAGCGCGCCTAAGGCCTGCTGGTACAATGCGTCGCTTTTGGTCATGGTGCCGGAATGATTCTTCATAAGGCTTTATAGCCAATCCGGCAGGTAAAATGAAGAGGGCAAAAAACGGCGCGGCTCTGCGCGCCCAATACGAAAAAAGAAGAGGCGCCTTGCGGCGCCTCTCCCTTTATCTTTTGTATCAGCAGAACAATTAGAAGTTAACGTCCGTACCGATCGCGACTTGGTATTGGCTCGAAGCTGCCGTAATACCAGGACCGCCAACTGCGTCAGAGTTTACGTCCAGATACGCCAGCGAACCGCGGAAGGTCATGCCGGGGCCGTAGGTGTAGCCGCCGCCAACCGTGTAGCGCTTCAGGTCAACGCCGGTACCAGCAGCCAGGTAAGAACCTGCGCCGTAGGCATCGGTGTCGTTGTTGAAGTTGGCATAGGACAGGCCGACGTGGTAGGGGCCGTTATCCCAAGCTGCGCCGAGATCCCAAACGCGGGAGTCGCCGTTGGTGTCAACACCGGTGTTCGACTTTTTGTAAGCCGCGCCGATGCTGAAGTCTTGGAAAGTGACGTTCAGGCCAGCATCCCAGGTCGTCAGGTCATCGGAGCCGACTGCGGTTGCAGCAGCGCCGTTGTTTTCAGAGTTAGCATGCGAGTAACCGCCGCCGAAGCTGATGCCGAAACCGTCGAATTCGCCATCCCAACGTGCCGAAGCTTCCCAGATGTTGTCAAACACGTTGGTGTTGTTCGTTTGCTGGGGAGCTTGGGTTGCGCCGAAGACTTCGTTTTGATACGAGTTCGGAGCGTAGGAAACGCCGGCTTGGAAACCGTTCCATTTCGGGGTCAGGTAGGTGAAGCGGTCAGCGTTTTTGAAGTCGGCGTTGTCGTAGCCGAGGATCGTTTGCTGGAAGCCAGTTGTGTTGTTGTTGTTGGCCGCTGCCCAAGCTGCGGGGTCGAATGCTTGCACGTAAACGCGCAGGCCGTCGATGTTCGAGTCAGCCGAAGGAGCAGCAACCTGCAGGAGGTATGCAGCGCCGTCTTCGGAACCGACGTTCACGCGGCCCCAGCCGCCGGAGAAGTACAGGTAAGCTTCGTCAGTCAGGGACTGGTTGTTGAAGCTGCGGTTGTTGAAAACGCTGCCGTTGCCGGGGTTGCCGGTACCAGAGGTCGCGCCGAGTTTCAGCTCGGAGTGCACACCGACCGTCAGGCCAGCATCGGTCGTTGTTTCACCGGTGAAGTGGATTTCCGTGTCGCGGCGGAGGTCAAAAGACTGATCCGAGGAACCGGTAATCTCGTCGTTGTCGGAATAGACTGCGTAACCGCGGAAGTAGCCGCCGAGGTCCAGTTTGAGGTCAGCATGAGCGGGGGTCGACAGAAGAGCCGCGCCTACGAGTGCTGTACCTGCGAGAAGTACTTTTTTCATTGTTTATCCTCCAAAGTGCCCCGGAAGTCCGGGACGGTTTTTATACTGGCGAAAGGGCACTGGGGCTAAAAGCCGCCGGCATCAACTCGCCGTTACCCTTTGAGGAATAACCGCGATAGCTGCATGCGGTCAACCAAGACAAGCTGTTTCCGGTGTTAAACAGGGGCTTGTGTTGCATTGCTGACACAGGGGCGGACCACAAAAAGAAGGGTTTTTTGTGCAAAATATATGCCCAAATAAGGGATTGGGAGGGGTTTTTTGATTTTGTCACACCTCGTTTTCCCATATTGCACATTTAGCCATAACCCTTATGTTTTAAAGCCTATCTGCAGGTCGAGTCCTTCACTTGGCTTTGCTATTGCGCTCAAGCGTGCTAAATAATTTTTAGCTGAATTCGCAAACAATATTCCGGAGATACCGATATGAACGCCGCTGTAAAAACCCGCAGAATCCAAAGCTTCCGCAACGCCCTTGGCGCCAGCGCCATTGCGGCTGTGCTGCTGCTGACAGGCTGCGGCACCGGCGACGTCAAGAAAGAAGCCAGCTACCCGACGCGCGAAAAGGGCACCGACAAAATCCTTTATAGCGACCAGAAGCGCGATACCGTCTGGGGCGAAGGCAAATCGTTGAGCGACAAGCTGTTCGGCAAGGAAGAAGACAAGGACGCAGGCGCCTCCGGCATCGGCGTTAACAGCTTCCTGTGGCGCGCCTCGCTCGACACTATTTCCTTCATGCCGATCGCAACCGCCGACCCCTTTGGCGGCACCATTATCACCGAATGGTATGAAAACCCCGAAACCCCCGGCCAGCGCTTCAAGGCCAACATATATATATTGGACCGCCAGCTGCGGGCGGATGGCGTGCGCGTTGCCGTCTTCAAGCAGGTCAATAACGGCAAGGGCGGCTGGAAAGACGCGCCCATCGCCGATACCATGGCCACGAATATCGAAAACACCATCCTGATGCGCGCCCGCGAACTACGTGTCGCCCAATCCGGCGGCGCGGCGAATTAAGGTTTGGCTGGCTTAGCTAACTAAACCTTCCCGCTGGGACGGCTTTTCAATATATTGAGTAGCAATATTAATACCCGCCAAACGGCGAGGGGCTGATGAGCCCCTTTTGGCCGTTTCCGGCGGATTGAAGGGTGCCGGATCATGAACGAGCGTTATAACGTCAAGGAAAACGAAAGCCGCTGGCAGAAGGCCTGGGCCGACCAGAAATGCTTCGAGGTGACGGAAGACCCGTCCCGCCCCAAATTCTATGCCCTTGCCATGTTCCCCTACCCCTCGGGCCGGTTGCACATGGGCCATGTGCGCAACTATACCCTGTCGGACGTTGTCGCCCGCTACAAGCGCGCCATGGGCTTTAACGTTTTGAACCCCATGGGCTGGGATGCCTTCGGCCTGCCGGCGGAAAACGCCGCGATCGAAAACCAGACCCACCCCGCCAAATGGACCTACCAGAACATCGCGGTCATGAAGAACCAGATGAACATGATGGGCCTGGCGATTGACTGGAGCCGCGAGGTCACAACCTGCGCGCCGGAATATTACCGCCACGAACAAAAATTCTTCCTCGACTTCCTCAAAAACGGCTTGGCCTATCAAAAAGAAGCCTTCGTCAACTGGGACCCGATTGAAAACACCGTACTGGCGAACGAGCAGGTTGTGGACGGTAGAGGCTGGCGCTCCGGCGCGGTGGTCGAACGGCGCAAGCTGAAACAGTGGTTCCTGAAAATCACCGAATTCGCCGATGACCTGCTGGCGGGCCTTGATACCCTGCCCGGGTGGCCGGAAAAAGTCCGCATCATGCAGGACAACTGGATCGGCAAATCACAAGGCCTGCGCTTCAGGTTTGATTTTGTCGCGCCCGCCGAAGGCCAGCTGGATATTTATACGACGCGCCCCGATACGCTGTTCGGCGCGAGCTTCGTTGCGCTGTCGCCCGACCATCCCATCACCGCGCAACTGGCGGAGAAAAATACCGGCGTTGCCGAATTCGTCGCCAAGTGCCGCACCCTCGGCACCTCGGAAGCTGTGCTGGAGACAGCGGAGAAGATCGGTTTTGATACCGGCCTTACCGTCAAGCATCCGTTCATCAAAGACAAAGTCCTGCGCGTTTTCGTTGCCAACTTCGTCCTCATGGAATACGGCACCGGCGCGATCTTCGGCTGCCCGGCGCATGACCAGCGCGACCTGGACTTTGCGCGCAAATACGAACTGCCGGTTATTCCGGTTGTCATTCCCGAAGGCGAAGACGCCAAAAACTTCGCTGTCGGTACCGAGGCTTATACCGGCCCTGGCAAACTGCAGAATTCCGACTTCCTCAACGGCATGGACGTCAATGATGCGAAAGCCGAGGTCATCGGCCGTTTCGAGAAAATGAAAATGGGCGAGGGCACGACGCTGTTCCGCCTGCGCGACTGGGGCGTATCCCGCCAGCGCTACTGGGGATGCCCGATTCCCATCATCCACTGCGACAAATGCGGCGTTGTGCCCGTGCCGGAAAAAGACCTGCCCGTCACACTGCCGGAAGATGTCCGCTTTTCCGAACCCGGCAACCCGATTGCCAACCACCCGACGTGGAAGCACACGACGTGCCCCGCCTGTGGCGGCAAGGCGGAGCGGGAGACCGATACATTTGATACCTTCTTTGAAAGTTCCTGGTACCAGTTCCGCTACACCGATTCCAAAAACCCCAATAAAGGCTTCGACAAAGACAAAGTCGCCTATTGGGCGCCGGTCGACCAGTACATCGGCGGCGTGGAACATGCGGTCATGCACCTTTTGTATGCACGCTTCTTTACCCGCGCGCTCAAAAAATGCGGCTACTTAAATTTTGACGAGCCTTTCACCGCGCTGTTCACCCAAGGCATGGTGACGCATGAAACCTATAAAGACAAAGACGGCAAGTGGCTCTACCCCGCCGACCTGAAAAAGGAAGGCGAAAAATTTGTCCATGCCGCAACCGGCGAAGCCGTG
>JBBQWK010000020.1:0-11764 GCA_038210695.1 Alphaproteobacteria bacterium | reverse complement strand
TTCATCAAGGATGCTGTCTTCCTTCGTCACGCCCTTCTTGGCGCGCTCCAGCGTTTTAATCTCTTCCCAGCGGCGGTCGATTTCCTCGGGGGTTTTCAGGGTATTGGGCTCATCGCCCAGAATGGTCGGGTAACGGCGCTCCAGCTTGTCGACGATCGCCTGCGCGATGTCATCGAAGTTGAAAGATTCACGCTCCCGCGCGATCTCCGCGTGAAAAGCGATTTGCAGAAGAACGTCGCCCAGTTCATCGCGCAGGGCATCATCGTGCTTGCCTTGGTCGATCATGTCGGCGGTTTCGTAAGCTTCTTCGATCAGGTATGGCGTCAGCGATTTATGCGTTTGTGCCTTGGTCCAGGCGCAGCCATCCGCATTGGTGCGCAGATAGGCCATGATATCCAGCAGCCTGTCTATCGGGCGCTCGGCGACAGTCACCTGTGGTTTAGATTTCGCGTTCATGGGTAATTTCTCCCTCGCCAACATATTGAAAGCCGATTTTTTCATAGAATTTGCGTGCCGCCATGTGCAGCGTGCGCAGCGTCAGCTTCGTGAAACCTTCCGGCGGCACATCCATGATGCGCTTCATCAGTTCGGTGCCGATGCCAAGCTGCCGCCATTCGGGCAGCAGATAAACATGCCGCACGCGCAAAGCCTTGGGGTCATTCAGGTATGGGTCCAGCGAACGGCCACCCATGCCGATAAAACGGCCTTCGTTCTCGATGCCGAAAAAAGCCTCGCCGGGCAGGTTGAAGCGGTTGGAGGCGGATTCCCAATTCTCGCAGAACCGCAGCACAAGGTTATAACCCTCGGCCTGGCTCTTTTTCAAAAGCGCCGCCATCTTTTGACGGTCGTAATTTTCATCGGTAATAGGTATGATCTTGAAATCGATGGACATGCCGCAATCCTTAAAGAGCGCTACCTTAACGGTAAACCGCTGGATTCAAAAGGCCGGAATAGCGAGCGCGGCGGCCGGGAAGCCCGAAATCCACGCCCTGATAATCCCATACTTATTGTGTGATAATGTATATTATGGGAAATAAGATATTAGGTTAGATACAGTATTGTTACTTTGAAGCTTTCCATGGGCTTATCAAGCATTCCGGTGCTTTGCAGCCTTCGGTTGTTTCTGCGTTTTCATCGGCAGCTTGGCCGACAAAACTTTGGGCGCCGGCTTCCAACCTTGCTTCTCCGCATAGGCTACCAGATCAACCGCGAAAAGTTTTGCGCCACGCTCGGCCTTGTGCTCCAGAAAATCACCAAGCTTGGTCGAATGCACGCCGATACCGCCGGAGCTTTCCGCCAGCATCAGCTGCTTGCTGGTTGAGTCACGGTATATGATGCCGATGTGGTCAATGCCGCGTTCGCGTCCTGCGTCCCATTGCACGCCGTCCTTGAATTCGGGCCCATGGTCCATGGCGATGATCATCCCTTCACAAAGGTTCTTGGCGCAAAGCGTATCGCCCTCGATAACCTTTCCCGTGACGGTTTCAAGTGTTGTGAACTGGTCGACGGATACGCGCGGGAAATCAGCCACCGGCGTTCCGGGTTGCAGCGGGTTGCCGACAACGCGCGTATAGGCCGTATCCACGCATTTCCGCACGAAGCCGCTGCAGTCGATGCTTTGCGTGCCGGTATCATCACCGAAGGAATATGTCACGCCGCGCGCTTGCGCATCTTTGGTATATTCCTCGATACCGGCGCTGATGGTGGCACGCAAATAAGCGCCGGTGCCAATATCGCTGCCAGCAAGCGCGTCGGCGGATGTGTCATATTTGAATTTCGCTTTCGGCACAGCGCCTTTGGTGGCTACCGCAGATACAAAATCAACTGCTTGCAGGATATCGCCTTTGGCAGCGGCGGTTTTGAGCCATTGCCTTGCGGTCGTTGCCGTCACGCCTTTACCAGCCTCGGCCTGTGCAACCATCAAGCGACCGTGGTCATCATCAAGGTAAACCAGCGCCGTGTTGTTTATGGCGCCGCTTTTCTTCTCTTCGATGCCGATGATCATGCCGGCTTTGAGTGTGCCGATATTGACTCCATCGCCTGACAGCCGCGGCTGTTTATTCGTTGAGGCAACCACATTCACCTGATGCGCCGATGTGCCTGCAAAAATGCTGCCCATGCCGGCAAACTTTTTGTCGGCGCTGCTCAGGCCCAGCAGCGACAATTGCGCCGCGTTATAAACAAATTCTGCCGAGGCGGAATCTTTCGCTTTGGGATCTGGTATGTTGTGGCCGATGCCCTGGTCAATTGCCGCATTCGTGTACGCCATGAATCCGTCACTCACGCGGCTGCGCAAAGCGGCTTCACGCGTTTCATGTTGTCGTTGCAGCAGTGCTGCGCGATGCAGATGCGCCTGATAGGCCGCTTCCTTCGCCGTATTGACCAGCGTGAAAGCCTGCACGGTCGGGCCACCAAAAATATTTCCTTGGGCGGGAGTAATGAACGAGAGCGTCTCGTCCCTGCCCTGCATCCAGAAATCCAGCGGCTGTGATTGCTGCAATTTCAGCGTGAAGGTATTTGTCTGCGGTGCGATTGTTTGCGCCTTCAATACCGGCGGCGTTGCGGCGAAGGTAAAGCTTTTGCCGACGGCCGGAATTTTCTTCGGCAGCGGCGCGGGTGTTTTGTTTGCGGATTTGAGAACGAGCGGTGCCAGAATGGCGCTGGCAGCGACACCGGTAAGCGCGAAGACGCGGGACAATTTGGTAATGTTCTGCCGTTGCTGGTCACTTAACATTGGATTGTCCTTTGAAGATGCGTTATCGCGTTACGCTCTATCTCTACTGAAACAGAATTAGGTTGATTCTGTCAATCTTAAAACGATTTATGGCTAATATTTAATGTAGGCGTATCAGGTGGTTACACACAGTTGTACCGTTATATTTGACAGAATAATCAATGCTATATAACTTGCCCTCATCAACAACGGGAGCAAAAACATGGTCATGATGGGCGACGGACATATTTATGAACGCATCGAAACCATGTATGTGGCGGAAGAATACAAAGTCTTCCTGCTGACCGGCCAGTCGCAAGGCGGCCGCCGCGCGTTTATTGCAGCAAAGCCCTTCGGCAGCATTGATGTTGATACGCTTGCGGACCTGATGACGAAAGCAAAGCCGCTGGATGCCGACAGCCGCATCCGACTTTCCGCCGACCAGCAATCTTTGCGCATGTATGACGGTTTCACCGGCACAATATCCAATTTCCCCCTCGCGGAGCTGGATGCCGATGTGCGCGGCAAGCTGATGACGGGCGCCGGCAATGTGAGCACGCCAGACCCTTGGGGGAAATACACCAAGCTCACTGGTGAAGCACCGGTTGCCGGCGGCAAGAAAGTGCGCGGATTTTCGATTTAGCATTTCAAGGCTGCACGCCAAGCGCTACTCTAGGCGCGAGGAGAAACCACATGACCACCGAAGCCAGCCCCTACGAAAAAGTTACCTACCCGCTTGTCATCCGCGAGCATCATCTCGATACCTTCGGGCATGTGAATAATGCGACATACCTAGAAATTCTGGAGGAAGCGCGCTGGGAGCTGATTACGCCGCGCGGCTTCGGCCTCAAGACCATCAAGGAAACCGGACTCGGCCCCGTCATCCTCGAGTTTCACCTGAAGTTCATCAAGGAACTGACGCTACGTCAGGAAATCGTCATTGAAAGCCAGCTGGTTTCCTACGAGAAGAAAATCGGCGTATTGCGTCAGGATATTTTCAACGCCGCCAACGAGCTTTGCTTTGCCAGCACCATGACGATGGGATTAATGGACATGAAAGCGCGGAAGCTGGTATTGCCGACGCCAGAATGGCTGCGTGCCGTGGGTGCGGGTTAAAGCAGGTATTCCATGAAGACGGTATCGTATTTGCCGCCTTCCACATCATAAACCTCGCGCTTCACTTCGCGGAAACCCAGGCGGCGGTAAAGGCCGATGGCGGCGTCTTGCGTTGCTGTGACATGCAATTCCATTTTGTCGTAGCCAAGATCGCGCGCCTCGTCGATCAGCGCCAGCGACAGGCTTTTGCCCAGCCCCTGCCCGTGATAATCAGGATGCAGATGCAGGTTGCAAAGCTCCACATTGCCATTGGGCAATTGCTTCAATCCGCCAAAGCCCAGCAATGTGCCGTCTTCGTTAAAAAGGCCGAGCATGGCGCCGTTGTCGTTCTGGTATTTGTCAGCACGCTCTGCGATATCCCCATGGAAATTCAGGTTCTGGACAAAACCGGCGGCGTTGTTTTTGAGCGAATAGGCGTAAAGGCTGCGCAGCTGCTCGGCATCAGTTTGGGCGATGGGTCGCAGGATGGGTTGTTGGGGGTTTTGGGTGGTTTGCGACGTCATCGGGTTTCTGCCTGCTAAAATTCAGTATGGTTGCGGAGAATATGTGACGGAGATTGACAAGGTCGGCAAGCGCCGCGCGTTCATCTACCTGATGCATGCCGCCCTTCAGCAGATAGGATGCATCTTTTTTGCCATCGACCATGCCGCCGCGCTCCGGCAGGCCAAGCTCAATGATTTCGGCTTGCGGAAACACGCGGCCTGCAAAGCGGCCATCGGTCGTGCCGCCGCTGCCGTCAAGTTTTGCATCGATGCCGAGAACGGTTTTAACGGCATCCTTCGCGGCATCCGCAAGGCCTGCCGGTTGCGCGTAATAGGGAACGGATGCCGTATCCTTGTTGGCGGTGACGGTGATGTTTTGGAGCAGCGCGTAATCGGGGTGCTGCTTGGCCCATTCGGGCGGATTGGCGAGCGTATCGTTAATCCATTTTTCAAGGCTGTCCGGCGTCTGCTGCGGCGTGAAGCGAATGTTCCACAGCAACTCTGCCTTGCCGGGAATAACCGCGCTGGCGTTGAAGTCGCCCGACTTGAAAGCAACGGCTTCAAAATTCGTATTTGGGAAATTCTCGTTGCCGTCTTTCCAGCTGGTGCTGTTGAGGATGGCAACCGCCAGCGACAGTGCACGGTTCGGGTTTTCAAACAATTCCTGATAGGCGGCATGCCCCTGCACGCCCGTTACGTTGAACGTGCCGACAAGGCTGCCGCGACGACCGATTTTAATGTGGCTGCCAAGCGCATCCTGTGATGATGGTTCGCCAACAATGAATGCATCCGGCGCATTGCCTTGCGCCTTCATCCATTCCAGAACTTTCAGGGTGCCGTTGACGGCGGCCCATTCTTCGTCCGTTGTCAGGATCATGCTGACTTTAACGTTGCCTTGCTTTTTCAACTCGGCGATTGCATCTTCGACGGAGGTAATAAAGGCGGCAACGCTGCCTTTCATGTCCGTCACGCCACGGCCATAAAGATAGCCGTCATGGATCGTGCCGCTGAAGGGCGCGTCGGTCCATTTTTTCTCGTCTCCCGGTGGCACAACGTCTACATGCCCGATGTAGCAGATATGTTTTTCAGGCGTGCCAAACGTCCATTCGAGAAACAGGTTATCGACCTTGTAATCCCATTTCTTGTGGCCACCTTCGAATTCAAGGCGTGTGGCAGTCGCGCCGCTGCGCGTTGCGGCTGCGGCGGCAACATCAAGCGCTGCCCGCGCGGTCGGCAGGTCTTTTGCATCAAGTGGCGTGACAGAACCGACGCGGACAAGGTCCTGCGCCAGCTTGATCGTTATATCCTGAGGATCAGGCTGCTTGGTCATTGGCGCTGCCAAAGTCACGCACGAAGAAGCGGCTGGTGTTGATGCGACGCGGGTCGATTTTGGTCTTGGAGACTTCGCGGAAGCGGGTTTTCGGCAATTCGGCGGCTTTGTACAGGTATTGGTACGGCCCTTCGGAATCACGGACGATCAGCGCGCAGTCGCGGTCATCAAGGCGGCGGTAAATCTCTTCTCTGCCCTGCAGCAGGCTGGCGCAGATGACCAACTCGTTTTCAACTGGTGTATATTTGAGCGCGTCCATGCAATCAATGGTAATGCGGTCTTTAAGGCCGATTTTTTTGCCCAGCTGCGCTGCAAGGCCACAGGCTTCGGTATCGTAATCAACGCAGACAACGGGTGTATCGGGGCAGTGGCGGGCGATCAGGAAGGCGGTCAGCGGCAATGCGCCGGAGCCAAGGAAACTGATGCGGCTAAAGCTGCGCTGCTTGAAAAGCTCAAGCTCGGCGCTGCAGAGTTCGGTGTATTCGGGGAAGTACCAGAATTCGGCAAGGTCGCAGGCGGTGCGCGAAATCAGGCGGCGCGCCCAGAATTTTTCCATCTCGCATTCGGCCTGACCGCAGAGGATGGGCAACCCTTCCCGCTCCCGCGCTAGATCGGGCGTGGACATCAGGAACTTGGTGAGCTCCGGTGAATGGCACTGCGTTAAGGTGCGCACAAGGTGCGTCAGCGAGCTTGTGACCAGCTCATTATCCGGCGACAAATTCTGCTCGCGCGAAAGTAACGCGTAGCTTTGACGGATCGCTGCGACTGCCTGTGCCTGAAGATCAGACGTCATGTCATTCACCCTGTTTTGAATGCAGATAGTTTGTCAGAAAACGGACTCATATTCCAGCTTAAAACGTAAGGCCGCATTGGCGGAGGAATCGCTAAATCCAGCCAGCGCAGCAACTTCGTAATTGATTTTATTCGTCAATTTCCCATAGGCGGCAGGGCCGATGTAATGTTCCTGCTGGCTGAAATGGGAAAAATTGGGGCCCTGGCCAAAGTCGTTGTGAATTTCAAAGCCGGGCTCGAAACCGGGGCTCAGGCGATAACGGCTGCTCCACCCCATCGAGAAGTCGGGGCCGCCGCTGGCATGGCCGCCGAGTTCCTGTTCCAGGCCGATGTTGGTGCGGTGAAGGAATTTACCGGTTTGCTTTTCCAGCAGCAGTTTTGCTTCGATCGCGTCAGGGTCGGCGCTGTGAATGGAATGGCCGTAGGCAAGCTGCAAACCCGCATCCACCCATTTCTCCCCCTGATCCCAGAACTGGAAGAAGTTTTCAAAGGCGAAGCCTTCCACCTTTAAGTCCTGCCCCGGATCATGGGCGAATTCGAGCGAGAGTTCGGTTTTCCAGCGGTCAAGCGGCGCATATTCAAGTTCAATTTCATGCACCTGCGCATTATTTTTGGAGGAGTCGCCATCAAGCGCAACGTTGCCGTTATATTCCAGCTCGAATTCGTGGGCGACGATATTTGGCGAATGAATGTCGTCAATCGCGTAGGCAGGCTTGGCACACAGCAACGCCAGCACAAGACCGGCCGTCGCGACCGCAGCTGTTTTCAGCTGTCGGCCGCCGTTTTCGACAAAGAAGATGGCCGCGCTGAGGATAAGCAGCGTCATCAGGTAAACAATAACCTGTATCGCCGCCGGACGCGCGCTGTAGCCGATCAGGCTATGAAGCGCCTTACCTGCAAGGCTGCCGTCCGACAACAGCCATGAGCTGTCCCAGACAGGCGCTGCGAAGGCACCGAAATATCCCGCAGCCGCGAGAAAACCAAAGGCCTGCGCCGCCAGACCTGCCACCAGCAGCAACATAAGCCAGCTGGTGATTTTCATCATGTAGCGCGTCGACATGCGAACAAGGCCGAAATAGAATAGCACACCCGCAAGCGCGCCCGCCGCAACACCGACAAGGCTGCCGGTCATAATAGTCGCGGGCCCCTGCCCTGACACAATCATGCCATAAATAAACAGCACAATTTCCGAGCCTTCGCGCAGCATGGCGAGGCCGATGATGACGGAAAGCGAATAATTGGGAAGCTTGCCTGCCGTAACATCTTCCCCCACCTTTTTGATATGTGCGCTCATTTCGCGGGCATGGCGGCGCATCCACAGCGCCGTCCAGCCGATGAAGGCTGCGGCGGTCAGCAGGATACCGGCGTTGAAAAGTTCCTGCCCGATGCCGGAGGCGGCATTTGAAATGGCCTCTGCAAAGAAGGCGACAAGGCCTGCGCCCGCAAGCCCCAGCGCGAAGCCGCCGAAAATCCACAGCATACGGTTCGGCACATTGCGCGTTGCCGCCAGCACGATGCCGAGGATCAGCGAAATTTCCAGCGTTTCACGGAAAATGATAATGGCAATCAGAAGCATGCTACTGCGCCTTGATGGTTGCGGTGGTGGTATCGTGATGGAAATCGTCAAACACGCCATAGCTGCCGGCCTCCAGCGGGCCGACAAAAACCGTAATCGTGCCGTTGGCGCCAACCACCTTTTCGCGGTTGAGGTCGTAGCTTTCAAATTCGGCGGGGGTCGCGTCCAGATTTTTGACGGTTATTTTGACTTTCTGGCCAACGGGAATGTCCAGCTGCTGCGGCGAGAATTTATGATCCTTCAGCGTGAACACGTAATCCTCGGCACGCGCGGTGACAGGCGTAAGCGTGACAAGGCTGGAAAGAATAAAGGCGGCAGAGATTTTCAACATGCAGTCGTCCCCTGTAATAGTGATCCCTCTCCCGCCGCATCCTGTCACTGACGTGAGCAAAATACGGCGGGGGGATCTTCACTTACACGACGAAGCTGGGTTCAATCAGGACCAAGCCAGTCATATTCGCTGGCTTAGTGATATTGCAAATCATTCTCAGTTGTAAAGTGATTATTTTTGACTGTCAAAATTTAAATGAAAGGTCATTTTAAAACAGTGACTTGAGGTTGATATCCACAGGTTAACTGAACGGGTGTTTAATTTGATTTTGTGTAGGGACTCAGGATGTCCCATATTTGAATTCCCTTCCCCGTAAAGGATTCGCCGCCATGCAAAAACGCGCTCTTGGAAAATCAGGCCTCTTCGTCTCCCCGCTTTGCTTCGGCGGCAACGTTTTCGGCTGGACGATTGATGAAGCACAGTCCTTCAAAATCCTCGATGCGCTGACAGGCGCGGGCCTCGATTTCATTGATACCGCGGATGTCTATTCCGTCTGGGCACCCGGCAACAAGGGTGGCGAGTCCGAAACCATCATCGGTAACTGGCTGAAGAAAAGCGGCAAGCGCCAAGACGTGATCATCGCGACCAAAGTCGGCTATGACATGGCGCCGGATAAAAAAGGCCTGTCGAAAAAATACATTCTGGCATCAGTCGAAGACTCCCTCCGCCGCCTGCAAACGGAATACATCGACCTTTACCAGTCGCATAAGGATGATGAATCCGTGCCGCAGCAGGAATCGCTGGAAGCGTACGCAACACTCATCAAGGCCGGCAAAGTCCGCGCGATTGGCGCATCCAATTTCACCGCCGAACGCCTGCAAAGCGCGATTGATAAATCAAAAGAGCTGGGCCTGCCCAGCTACCAAAGCCTGCAGCCGCATTACAACCTCTATGACCGCAAGATTTTTGAAGATGCGCTTGAAGGCGTTTGCGTAAAGAACGAGGTCGGCGTGATTTCCTACTACTCGATCGCCCGTGGTTTCCTCAGCGGCAAATACCGTTCCGAAGCCGATCTTGGCAAATCAACGCGCGGCGGCTCCGTCGGGCAGAATTACCTCAACGACCGCGGTTATAAAATTCTGAAGGCGCTGGATGAAGTAGCGGCAGATGCCAAGGCAACGCAAGCGCAGGTCGCTCTCGCCTGGCTTATCGCGCGGCCAAGTGTAACCGCGCCTATCGCCAGTGCAACGACACTGGAACAACTGGACGACCTGATCAAATCCGTGTCGCTGGTTTTAAAGCCCGCAGCTATCGAAAAGCTCAACGCCGCCAGCGCGTTGGCGGGCAGTTGAGAGCTATTCGCATAAAGGAGAGAGTGGTCGGAATGCAGGGATTCGAACCCTGGGCCTCTTGCTCCCGAAGCAAGCACTCTACCAGGCTGAGCTACATTCCGACGGATCCGGGAGCAAATTAGAAGTGTTTATGTCGCATATTTTGAACGGCTCTGCAATCTGATTCGCCAAGCCGCTGTAAAAACTCGTTAAAATCAGTATTCGCGCTCGACGGCGAAGGTAATCAACTCGGCCAGATCGTCGCGGTATTTGTTGCCCGGCAGATCGTTCAGCAGCTTGCGGCCACGCGCGGCAAAGTCGCGCGCGGTGTCCATGGAGCGGCCGAGCGCATTGTATTTTTCGAACAGGTGCAGCGCTTCCTCGAAATCACCGGACTTCTGCTCAAGATCTCCTAGGCAGCGCTGCCAGAATTTGCGTTCTTCGGGCGTCGCTTTTTCAAGCGCCTTCAGCACTGGCAGCGTCATTTTGCCTTCGCGGAAATCATCGCCCAGCGATTTGCCCAGCAGTTCTTCCGACGCGGAATAGTCCAGCACATCGTCCGAAATCTGGAAGCCCATGCCAAGGTACATGCCGTAGTCGCGGATGCCGGCGCATTCGGCAGGGTCACGCCCCGCAACCACTGCGCCAACTTCGCAAGCGGCGGCGAAAAGCTCCGCCGTTTTTGCGCCGATGACATCAAGGTATTGTTCTTCGGTGGTTTCAAGGTTGTTCGCGGTGGAAAGCTGCATCACCTCCCCTTCCGCAATCACGGCGGAGGCATTGGAGAGAATGCGCAGCACATCGAGCGAGCCGTCTTCCACCATCAACTGGAAGCTGCGGCTGAAAAGGAAATCGCCGACAAGCACGGCGGCTTCATTGCCGAAGATAGCATTGGCGGAGGCTTTGCCGCGGCGCTGGTCGGACGCATCAACAACATCGTCATGCAACAGCGTTGCGGTATGAATGAATTCAACGCAGGCGGAAAGGCGATGGTGGCGGGTGCCGGTGTAGCCGAACAAGGCGGCAGAGGCCAAGGTCATCAACGGGCGGATACGCTTGCCGCCGGCGGCAATCAGGTGACCCGCCAGTTCCGGTATCAGCGGAATGTCCGACTGCATGCGGTCGATGATCAGCGCGTTGACCAGATCGAGATCCGTCTTCAGGGAGCGCGCAAGGCGCTCCAGCGGGTTGGTCTCGGCATTTTTGAGTGCGGCTTTGGTCATGGTTTTCTCGTTTCGTTAGCCGTAGTAGTACACAATATCATCGGCGATGATTTCCGTTGTCAGCACGCCAATTTTGAATTGATCCGGCGTTACGTCATGAATGGTCTGGTCGTAAAGATTGCAGGCGAGCCAGAGGCCCAGCGTGCCAATAAAATCATCCCGCTGGTCGAAGCTTTTGCCCGCCATAAATTCCATCAGGCGGGTTTTTTCATTGATGAAATCGGGGAACAGCTCGACAAAACGGCGGTAAATATCACCCAGCAATGCCTCATGCGCCGCGTCGTCGACGCTCGCTTCCTTGATTTTATGAAGGCTCATGTAGAACGCCATGATGGAGACGTAATGATCCCAGTCGAAAACCGATACTTCCTTCACTTCGGGAAACTTCTCGGCCATATGCTGCTGGCTGGTGGTCGCGAACAGGTGAAAGACTTCAAAAAAATCTAGCTGGGATTCATCCATTTTCATCTCCCCCGGAAAGGCAATCACCTGTATATTACAGATGCGTATTCATAAAACAAATTCAGGACATTAAACCAGACGTTTATGCAGGAAGTTTTCAGAACTCAGGATATTGGCGAGATTGCTATTGTTAAGTCGTTGCTGCAAAGCGCGAATATCGAGTTTTTTGTCTTTGGCGAGCATTTGAATTCAATGCTGGGCGGCGCGCTTGAAGGCAGCATTAGCGCCTGTCGTTTTATGGTATTGGAAGATGACTATACCCCTGCCATCGATATTATCGAAGATGCGGGCCTGTTTAAAGATGGCGGGTCAAGATCATGAATGACATGCCCCTCGTCGAAACAACACTGCTGAACGGCCGCGTCCCACTGTTGCAGCCGAAGGTCGGTTTCCACGCCTCGATTGATACGGTTTTCCTTGCTGCTGCCGTCCCGTTAAAAGACAACATGCAGCTGTTGGATATAGGTT
>JBBQWK010000019.1:0-11984 GCA_038210695.1 Alphaproteobacteria bacterium | reverse complement strand
AAGACCATAAAAGCCTCTTAAACGTCTAGGTTTGCAACCTCGAGCGCGTGTTCCTGAATGAAATCGCGGCGCGGTTCCACCACATCGCCCATCAGGGTCGAGAATATGTCGGAGGCGGTGCCTTCCTGATCAATCTTAACCTGCAGCAGGGAGCGCATTTCAGGGTCCAGCGTTGTTTCCCAAAGTTGTTCGGGGTTCATCTCGCCGAGACCTTTGTAGCGCTGAATGGTGAGGCCTTTTTTGGCAAGTTCGATGACTTTTTTGTAAAGGTCGAACGGGCCGTAAACCGGATTGTCCTTGGTTTCGTCTTCCAGCAGCGCGCCGATACCGCTGAAGAATTCGGTGAAAAGTTCATTCGCCTTGGCGACGCGCTGGCCGTCGTTCGAATTCAGGTGGTCGGCGGACATTTCAACGCGGGTTTCAACACCGCGCACGGTTTTGGCGAAAGCATAGCCGCCGTTTTCCAGCAGCTGGCCTTTCCAGCCGCGCTCGTAAATCGGCGAGACGTTATTGAGACGTGCCGCGATCGCATCAGCCGTGGCTTGCGTACGGTTATCTTCCGCAAAGCCGCCGGCAGCCGCTGTCTGTTCAACCACATGCTGGTTGCCGAGGCGGTCGATGATGGGCTCGAGGTTCTGTTTCACGCCCTTGGCGAGCAGCACAATGCGTTTCAGGTCCTTGCCGGTGGCGATTTCGCCGTTCGGCAGGCGGAAGCGCAGATCATCAATCGCGGAATCGATGAGGTAATCTTCAAGGTCGGCGTCGTTCTTGATGTAACGCTCGTTGCCCTTGCCGCGCTTCACTTTGTACAGCGGCGGCTGCGCGATATACAAATGGCCGCGTTTGATCACATCGACCATCTGGCGGTAGAAGAAGGTGAGGAGCAGCGTGCGAATGTGGGAACCGTCAACGTCCGCGTCGGTCATGATAATGATTTTGTGGTAGCGCAGATCATCGATCTTGAATTCCTCAACGCCGATGCCGGTGCCGAGCGCAGTGATAAGCGTGCCGATTTCGGCGGAGTTGAGCATGCGGTCAAACCGCGCGCGCTCGACGTTCAGAATTTTACCGCGCAGGGGCAGAATAGCCTGGTTTTTGCGGTTACGCGCCTGCTTGGCGGAGCCGCCTGCGGAATCCCCTTCGACGATGAAGAGTTCGGACAGGGCCGGGTCTTTTTCGGAGCAGTCGGCAAGCTTGCCGGGCAGAGATGAAATATCAAGGACGCCCTTGCGGCGGGTCAGGTCCCGCGCCTTGCGGGCGGCTTCGCGCTCGGTGGCGGCTTCGATAATTTTGGCGACGACTTTTTTGGCATCGGACGGATTTTCTTCAAACCAGGTCGACAGCTTGTCGTTCAGCACGGATTCAACGACGGTTTTGACTTCCGACGACACCAGCTTGTCTTTTGTCTGGCTGGAGAATTTGGGGTCCGGCACTTTGACGGAGAGGACGCAGGTCATACCCTCCCGCATGTCTTCACCGGTCAGTTCTACCTTTTCGCGCTTCAGCAGACCGGTCTTGTCGGCATAGCTGTTGATAGTGCGGGTCAGCGCGGCGCGGAAACCGGAGAGGTGGGTGCCGCCGTCGCGCTGCGGAATATTGTTGGTAAAGCAGACAGTATCTTCATGATACGCATCCGTCCATTCCAGCGCGGCCTCGACGGTCATGCCATCCTGCTCGCCCTTCACGTAAATAGTCGGCTTGTGCAGCACGACCTTGGAGCGGTTGAGGAAGGCCGTAAAGGCGACAAGGCCGCCTTCGTAGTAAAGGTCCGTGACTTTGGGTTCTTTTTTGCGGTTGTCGACCAGCTGCAGGCGAACGCCGGAGTTTAAAAACGCAAGCTCCCGCAGGCGGTGCTCCAACGTTTCGTATTTGTATTCCGTCATGGTGAAGGTTTCGTCGGACACCTGGAAGGTGACTTCGGTGCCGGTCTGCGATTGTTCGACTGTGCCGGTTGCCTTCAACGGCGCTTCGGGCACGCCGTGGCGGAAACGCATGGTCCATTCCTTGCCGTCGCGCCAGATGCGAAGGTCAAGCGTTTTGGACAGCGCGTTGACGACGGAAACGCCAACGCCGTGCAGGCCGCCGGAAACTTTATAGGAGTTCTGGTCGAATTTGCCGCCCGCGTGCAGCTGCGTCATGATGACTTCAGCGGCGGAAACGCCTTCTTCCTTGTGGATTTCGACGGGAATGCCGCGGCCGTTGTCGCGCACGGTGCAGGAACCGTCGGCGTTCAGAATAACGCTGACGAGATCGCAATAACCGGCAAGGGCCTCATCGATTGCGTTGTCGACGACTTCATAGACCATGTGGTGCAGGCCGGAGCCGTCATCGGTGTCGCCGATGTACATGCCGGGGCGTTTGCGGACGGCATCAAGACCCTTCAGGACCTTGATTGAATCCGCGCCGTAGTCTTCCGCCGCCAGCTGCTTGTCGGACTTTTTGGCGGGTTCGGTCATGTCGTTTTCCTTCATGGCTCATCAATTCCTGTTGAACATAAAATATATCAAAAAAGTGCAAAAAACAGGAGCGAAATGATGGGATAAAAGGGTAAAAAAATCAGTGTTTTAGCGGTAAAAAATACCCCCCAAAATGTACCATGGAATCAGGTGTTTAGCAGTTTCCCTAAAATGCCCGTTTTCTCCATAACCCTGAAACAACTTTGCGAAGTGGTTTTCCGGAAGGATTGCGGCTTTTTATGCCCCCAAATCTCGGCTACGGTGCCGCCTCGACATACATTTTTTAGGAGATTTTTTGATGACCCCGCAACGCGATGTCAGCCATATTTTCAACAAATTCGCCGGCCGCGAAGTGCCGATGAAAGAAGAAGAGTTCGATTTCAAAGGCAATAAATACACGCAAGTGAAGCTGTCGGATGAAAATGACGCCACCGTAAAGGAAATGCGCGAAGCCGCAAAGGAAGCCGGCCTGCGCCTGCGTCTCTGGCTGCCCGGCACGATGGGCACGATGGATTTCCGCATGGACCGCGTTAACGCACGCATTGAAAAAGAAGCAGACGGCAAATACCGCGTCTCGCCGCGCTTCAACCTCGGTTAAGGAGAAATAAAATGGACGTCAGCAAAATCTTCAATAAATTCGCCGGCCGCGAGGTCGAGATGCTGGAAGAAGAAAAAACCCTGCACCTGAAATCGCTCGGCGATATCAAGCTAACCGAAGTGACGCTCAAAAATCCAAATGACCCGATCGTCAAGGAAATGAGCGACGAAGCCAGCAAGCATGGCCTGTCACTGCGCCTATGGTGGCCCGGCACGATGGGCACGATGGATTACAACACCGGCCGCGTGAACGCCCATATCGAAAAAGCGCAAGACGGCAAATACCGCGTGTCGCCGAATTTCAACCTTGGTTGATTTTTACTTCTGTTTTAAAAGAGCCGCCGGTTGAAAGACCGGCGGCTTTTTTAATGCACCGTCAGCAGCGCCAGCAGCAGCGCGCAGGCGACGATGCCCATGCCGGATTTGACGTCAGCCTCTTCCTTGTGCTTGGTGAGGTGGTAGAAGCCGGCGATGAATACCGGTGCGGTCAGCAGTATCGCCCCTTGGTCCGAGGGGTTGGGCACAAAGGCCATACTGTAGTTTTTGTAAATCATATGGCAGATCCAGCTGAAGCCGCCGAGCAGCGTCGCCGCCAGCATGGGCTTACCGATCCAGCCGGTCATTTGCGTGGCATCGCGTTTCGCGCGGAGAGCGGCATAGGCACCTATAAGGATGACGGCGAAGGCGGACTGGAAGAACATATAACCATACACCGCTCCCTCCAGCTTGCCGGCCGCCGTGGTGCCGTGATCCATGGCGTATTTGTTGAGTACGGTGGTGAAGGTATAGCCCAGCAGGGCCGGTGCCATATCGCGCATGGCGGATTTGGTGATGTGGCATTTATTGAGCCGCATGGAGAAATAGACGCAGCCACCCAGCGCCAGCAGGATGCCGAATGTGTTCAAGGGATGCGCCGCGTATTCGCCCAGCAATTCAGGCTTGAACAGGAACCACAGCAAAAACGCGCCCCAGACCGTGATGGGCTGCACTCGCGCCACTACGCCGCCGCCGTATTTGGCGCTGACATCAAACATCAGAATATCTGAAAAAGTACCGGCGATAACAGAGAGCAGCACCGCCGCATAAAAGCGCCAGTCGAGCGGCAGCTCCAGCCGGCTGACCAGCGGCAGCATGAACAATATCACCAGTACGCGGATCCAGAACACCAGCAGATAACCCGGTTGCTTCAGGTACTGGTTGACGAGGTAATAACCGGCGGAAAAGACCGAAGCGATGAGGGAAAATATCGCCCAGCCCCAGCCGGACATGAAATCGACAAAATTCATGGCGCTTTCGCGACCGTCACCCGCGCGTGATCGACGGTGAAATATTTGGCGCTGTCTTTTAAGGACGCGAAAATATTTGCGTCTGTTCCGGTAAGAAATACCTGTCCTTTAAAACCGAGCAGGCTGCGGAACAATTCATCCCGCCGTGCGTCGTCAAGGTGCGCTGCGACTTCATCAAGCAATAGCAGCGGCACAAAGCCTTTTTCGCCCTGCATCATCAGCGCATGTGCCAGCACAAGGGCGACGAGGAGGCCTTTTTGTTCGCCGGTGGAGCATTGATCTGCCGGCATATCGCGCGCGGCATAGCGCACCAGGAAATCGCTGCGGTGAATGCCCTCCAGCGATTTTCCGGCGGCGGCGTCCTGCATACGGGAATTTCTGAATCTGCGTTTCAGTTCTTCTTCAAGATCAACCGCGGGACGTTTGCCGATTTCGTTTTCAACCCAGCCCGTGACCTGCGCGGATGGCGACGGGAACAGCGACTGCTGCGCCGCCAGCTGCTGCGCGTAATGCAGCAGGCGGGAGAGTAAATGCACGCGGGAGGCCGCGATACAAACCCCTTCCGCCGCCAGCTGCGTTTCCAGCGTATCCAGCCAGCGCGGGTCGGGGTTGCGGTCATCCTGCAAAATCTTCATGCGTTCGCGCAGGTTTTTATCATAGGTATTGAGGCGCGTTACATGCTCCGGCTCATAGGCGTAAACGAGGCGATCGAAAAACTTGCGGCGCATGGAGGCGCCTTCCAGAAACAGCCTGTCCATCTGCGGTGTCAGCCAGATGCAGGAAACATACTGCGTCAGGTCGTTATGGCCCTTGGCATCCTTGCCTTCGATACGGACGACGCGGCGCTTGGCGTCGCGGTCAAGGCCGGTGCCAAGGCGCACCATATGACCTGCCGCCGTTTCCACCTCCGCCGCGACCGCCCAGGGGTCTTCCGGCCCAGCTGCGCGGTTCTTCATTTCCAGCAGGTCCGCACCGCGGAGGCCCTTCCCGGGGATGAGGAGGCTGATGGCTTCAAGGATATTGGTTTTGCCGGCGCCATTGTCCCCCGTCAGCACCACAACGGGCGCGCCGCCAAGGTCGAGTCGAAGAGCGTCATAGCCCCGGAACTGCGTCAGGTTAAGTTTATGGAGGAGAAGCGGCACGGTTTTTCACTTTCGCTAATAAATATAGCGTTTTCAAAGGGAAAAGCCAGTTTAGAAACCCCCATAACGTAAAAATCCCGCTATTGTATAGTTACGGAAAAACATTAATGTTTAATTTTTGGTTAAAGAAATGTATACTCCTTACTCAACGCACATCAGTTCGACAATAAACGCTCTTCTAATTATGGAATTTCAGGAGTTACGCTGTGGCTAATAGCAATGACAAATCGGTCCCCATCGGTCAGCGCATCCGCGATGTGATCAACCCCGCGCTTGAAGACAGCCGCCGCGAGCAGGTTCAGCTGAACATTCTCGACAACGTATTTTCGCAGTTTGCCGATGCGCTGCCGAAGATTGTGGAGCGTGATTTCGCTTCCTTCTTCAATCAGGTCGCCCGCACCGATTCACAGCCGCAGACCCGCAACCCCACGATCATCAAATACCTGACCGCCATTAAAGGCGAAGACGAAGACAGCGCCTATTCGCCGATGAAGCGTCTGGCCATTCCGGTATCGACCAATTTCACCACCTTCTCTGCGGATGAAATCAAGGATCTGCCGGGCTACATCAAGCTGCACACAGTTGCGCGCGACATGGATATTGCCCTTAAAATTTCCGGCCTGACCGCCGACGATAAAGGCAACCAGGCTGTGCTGACCTTCGATGCCAGCAAAACATATAACCAGGGCGCGTATGAAAACGCCCAGATGTACCCGCAACTGCCGCCGCAGAAAGTCGACTTCGACCGCAAGCAAAGCCAGGAATTCAAATTCGGGTCTTAAGATTTAAGGATACGTCGGATAGAAAAAGGGCGGCTTCAGAATGGAGCCGCCCTTTTTTATTGTTTGTTTGAAAACGCCCTTATCAAACCCGCATCGGCATCAAGACATACAGCGACGAGGTGTCGGCGACGTCCTGGATGATGGTGGGGGATGCGCCGTCCGACAGGGAAATGCGGCAGCCCTCGCCTTCGATCTGGCGGGTGACGTCCATGAGATAGGCGGAATTGAAGCCGATCTCCATGGGGCCGGAGTTAAAGCGGATTTCGATTTCTTCGGAGGCGGAGCCTGAATCCGGCGAGTTTGCCGAAAGGGTCATGGTTTTGCCGCCGATAGTCAGCTTCACGGCGCGTGATTTTTCCGACGAGATGGTGGAAACGCGGTCAACGGCGGAGGCAAAGGTCGCGGGATTGATTTCGAGGAACTTGTCGTTGTTCTTCGGGATCACGCGCTCGTAATCGGGGAAGGTGCCGTCGATCAGCTTCGTTGTCATGGTGACATGGTCGAAGGTGAACTTCAGCTTGTTTTCAGACAGGCCGATTTCGATCGAGTCACCCGCTTCGTCAATCAACTTGCGGATTTCGTTGATGGCCTTGCGCGGGATGATAACGCCCGGCATGTCCTTCGCGCCTTCCGGCAGCGGCATTTCAAAGCGGGCGAGACGGTGACCGTCGGTCGCGACCGCGCGCAAGACGGCAACGCCGTCATTCTGCGCTGCATGCAGGTAGATGCCGTTGAGGTAGTAGCGTGTTTCTTCGTTCGAGATCGCGAAGCGCGTGCGGTCGATCAAGGTGCGGAGATCCGCCGCAGGAACGGAGAAGGTATAAGCGAATTTTTCCGACGCGCCCATTTTGGGGAAGTCTTCCGTCGGCAGGCAGCCGAGGCGGAAGGTGGACTTGCCGGCTTTCACCAGCAGCGTTGTGTCATTCGGGCCGGAGGTGAATTCAACGGTGTTGCCGTCCTGCAGTTTGCGGACGATGTCGTAGAGGGTATGCGCGGGCACCGTGGTGGCGCCGGGCTGCGAGGCCTTGGCGGAAACGGATTCGACGATTTCGAGGTCCATGTCGGTGGTGGTGAGGGACAGGGAGTCTGCATCGGCGCGCAGCAGGACGTTGGCCAGAATGGGAATGGTGTTGCGGCGTTCGACAACGCTGTGCACGTGGTTGAGCGAACGGAGCAGATCTGCGCGTTCAATGGTGAATTTCATGGCGAAATCATCCCCTGGCTGTAGCCGGCTTCAAATATATGCAAGTTATGCCTGAATTATATCAACTGCGCCAGCAAAACTCAAAGACCAAACAGCGCGAAAACGCGCTGTTTACGGCGAGTCGCTTCACTTTCACGTCGCAGGAATCCATACGTCTATTATGGATATTAGCGGCGGTCTTTCTGCAGGCGGAAAGTACCTTTGTCGAGCAGGATCGGCTGCAGGGCGGAGAGGAAAATACGCGCCCACTTCAACGCGCCCGCTTTTGTGCCGACGAGGTCCTGACGGAATTCGACGATGACATAGGGAATGCCGCGGCTTTCCGCATGGGTGCTGATGGTGTTCTTGGTGTAGTTCACCGATTTCAGCGAATAGGGTTCGTTTTCCCCCACCGTCATGCCGGGGTTCTGGCTGCGCAAGTTCTGCGCAAGTTTGCGGGCGATTTTTTCTTCGCGGTTCCACAAAATGCCGATTTGCCACGGGCGCTTGATGCCGTCCATTTCCGGCGTGAAGCTGTGCATGGACAGGAACATGGGCGCAATGCCGCGCTTGGTGTAACTCGTGACCGTTTTGTCGATGGCTTCGTGGTAGGGCCAGAACAGTTCTTTCAAACGCTGGTCGCGGTCCGCCTTGGTCAGACCGGCGTTGCCGGGAATATGGATGTGGTCTGATTCATCGCGCATGCATTCTTTATTGTCTTCGCCGCGGTTGAGATCAACCACAAGGCGGGAATAGCTGGCGTAAACCGCCGGTGAATCAAGCTTTTCCGACAGGTAACGGCCGATGATTTCTGTGCCTGGGTCCCAGGCGATATGCTTGGCGAGGTCTTTTTTACCAAGGCCAAGATTGCTGAGCGATTTCGGCACGCGGTTGCTGGCGTGATCGCAAACAATAACCGCATGGCCCCGGCCCTTGGCGTTTTCAATGCGGAAAGATTTCGGCTCCGACTTGCCGAGAATATTTTTTAGCTTTTTAACTGCTGTCTTTTTAGCCGCTGTCTTTTTGGGCGCGGCTTTTTTAGCGGCTGCCTGCTTTTTGACGATTTTTTTAGCGTGTTTGAGTGCGGTTTTCTTTTTGGCAGATTTGGCTTTTTTTGGGGATTTCTTCATTTTTCGTTTCTTATAGTCCTAAACGTTAAGCGACATCCATGCCGCGGCGGGAGAATTTGACATCGCGGTGGACATGCGCCGACATCAAAAGGCCGAAGCCGAAGAGGACGGAGAGCATTGCCGTGCCGCCATACGAAATCATCGGCAGCGGCACGCCCACGACGGGCAAAAGCCCCATGACCATACCGATATTAATGAAAATATAAAGTGAAAAATTGATAATGATGCCCGTGGCCAGCAAGCGCCCGAACTGGTTTTGGCAGTTAAAGGCCATGAAATAGCCGTAAACGATGATCATGGCGAAGAGGGACATAAGCACAAGGCCGCCGGTCAGGCCCCATTCCTCGGTGAAAAGAGTGAAAATAAAATCGGTCTGTTTTTCGGGCAGGAAGTTCAGGTGGCTTTGTGTGCCATGCAGGAAACCCTTGCCCGCAATACCGCCGGAGCCAAGGGCGATTTTGGACTGCGTGATGTGATAGCCGGCGCCAAGCGGGTCTGATTCAGGGTCCATGAAAATGGCGATACGCTTTTTCTGGTAGTCATGCAGGAAGTGCCACAAGACGGGCAGGGCGGATAGCCCGCCTGCCAGCACAAGGCCAAACATCCAGTAACTGACCCCCGCAATAAAGAACATCGCGCCGGAGACGAAAATAATCATCATCGCCGTGCCAAGGTCGGGCTGTGCCAACACAAGCGCCACCGGCAGGGCGATAATACCGAGCGGGGCGATGAGATAGAGCGGGTTTTTCACATCATCCGCCGTTGCGCCATGGAAGAAGCGGGCAAGCGCGAGAACGGTGGCAATTTTCATCGCTTCCGATGGTTGCAGCTGTAAAAAGCCAAGGTCGATCCAGCGCTGCGCGCCCATGGCGTTGTGACCTTTGATATCGACGTAAACCAGCAGCAGCGTGCAGAAGCCGAAGATGACATAGGCAAACCGCATCCAGAGGCGGATATCGATCAGCGCGGTGATGACCAACCCCAGAACGCCGATGCCGAACTTGATCGCCTGCGGCCCCGCCCAAGGCTGCATATTGCCGGATGCCGCCGAATAGAGCGACACGAAGCCGACGCAAGCGACGGCGGCGATAAGAACAATAAAGGGCCAGCTGATGGACATCAGCTTTTCCTGCAGGGATAGAGAATCACGGGAGAGGGAGCGGCGCATGTTACCTCGGCTTTCCTTTCACGGGCTTCCTGGCTTGTTTTTTGGCATCCGCCTCCATTGTCGCGCGCTGGTCGGCGGCGAGCTTGCTGGCGGCGGCGGCATCTACCGCATCATCGACGGTGTGGATGCGTTGCGGGTCGCGTTTTTGAATGGCGAGCAGAATGTCGCGCGCGATGGGGGCAGCGGCGGTTGAGCCGCCGACGCCGTGCTCCACAATCACCGCCGTGACGTAGCGCGGCTGCTCGACGGGGCCATAGGCGACAAAAAGCGCGTGGTGACGCCATTTCCACGGCAGGGATTCGTTTTTAATGCCGGCATTGCGCATGGCTTGGGTAATGCGCCGCACCTGCGCCGTGCCGGATTTGCCGCCCATGGAAAAACCGTCTTCCTTGATGCGGGCGGCATAGGCGGTGCCGCGCGGGTCATTCACCACGGCGCGCATGCCGCGGTTGACGAGTTCCAGATGTTCCTGATTAAGGTCGATGTCTTTCCATTCGGGGATCATGCTGCCGACTTCTTCAATCGACCGAACCAAAACAGGCTTTACCGCCTTGCCGCCGTTCACCAGCCGCGCCGTCATGGTGGCGAGCTGCAGCGGCGTTGTGAGAGTATGGCCCTGGCCGATGGCGGAGTTGAGCGTTTCACCCTGCTGCCATGATTCTTTGAACCGTTTCACCTTCCATGCGCGGTCGGGGATAAGGCCTTCGCCTTCGCCCGGCACATCAAAATCCATCTTCGCGCCAAGCCCCAAACGCCGCGCCATTTTGGCAATGGCGTCCACGCCGATGCGGTGGCCCATTTCATAGAAGAAGCAGTCGCAGGATTGCATCAACGCCTGCTCGAAACCGACGGAGCCGTGGCCTGCGGGGCGCCAGCAGTGGAATTTATCTTTGCCGAGCATGTAATATCCGGGGCAGAACACATGCGTGCCGGGGGAAACGCCGGCGTCCAGCGCTGCGAGGGCGGTGACCATTTTAAATGTCGAGCCCGGCGGGTATTGCCCCGCGATGGCCTTATTGGTGAGGGGGTTGGTTTCATCCGCCAGCAGCCCTTCCCAGACATCCGCCGGAATACCGCGGCTGAACAGGTTGGGATCAAACGACGGATAAGAACACAGCGCGTAGACCTCGCCCGAATGCGCATCCATGACGACGGCGGCGGCGGAGCGCTGGCGGGACAGCATTTCCTGCACCTGCATCTGCAAATCGGCATCGAGCGTCAGCGTGAGGCGGTGGCCTTTTTTCGCATCGGTGCGCGACAGTTCGCGGATTTCGCGGCCGACAACGTTGACCTCCGCCTGAATTTGTCCCGCAACACCGCGCAGGGTCGCATCGAATTTCTTTTCAACGCCGGTCTTGCCGATGCGGAAACCGGGGATGGTCATGACCGGATCATCCGTCAGTTCCGCTTCCGACACGCGGCCGACGTAGCCGATGATGTGCGCCGTCGCATCGCCAAGCGGATAGGAGCGGATTTCGCCTTCTTCCGTCGAGACGCCGGGCAGGTCGGGGAAGTTCTGCTCCACCATCGCCATGTCTTCCCAGGTCAAATTCTCTTTCACCAGAATGGGCGTGAAGGGGCGATGGCGCGTAATTTCAACCAGCACCGCCTGCTTGTCTTCCTCCGTCACGGGGATGATGCGGGACAGGCGCTCCAGCGTATCCTCGATGCTCTCCACCTGTTCCGGTACAACGAAGGCGCGGAAGTTTTGCGTGTTGATGGCAAGGGGCACGCCGAAACGGTCCATGATCTCGCCGCGGCCGGCAGGGATGAGGCGGAGGGAGATGCGGTTTTTGTCCGACAGCGTCTGGAATTTTTCCTGCTCGACGACCTGCAGGTAACCCAGCCGCGCCGCCAGAACGCCAAACAGCCCGAGCTGCGCCGCGCCGACAATCAGCGTGCGGCGGGAGAATTCCTTATATCGCTCCATATCCCGGTTCATGGTGGGATATTACAGATAGTCGGCGAGTTTTGCAGCGGTTTTTAGCGGATTTTCGCTTAATCCCGCTCTGCCATCGACTTGTTGAAGGCGGAGAGCGGGAGGACGATGAGGGGGAAGATGGCGGCGGTCATGACGACGCTCATGAGCATGGCGCGGATGGAAGAAAGTTCAAAATCCCAGATGAACAGGGAATAGAGCGCCCATTGAAGCAGGCCGGAGCCGAGGGCGACGAGCATAAGACCCATCCAGATGACAGCGAAGGGCTGGCCGAGTAAAAACTTGCGCTGCGTGCGCGTCA